>NZ_BAAATR010000007.1:0-268546 GCF_039533515.1 Kitasatospora cystarginea
GGTCATGGACGGGATCCGCGTGCCGAGGCTGACCTGCGGCAGGCCGCGTACCAAGCCGGACAGTGTCAGCGCGGACAAGGGCTACAGCAACCGCCGGACCCGCCGCTACCTGCGCAGACGCGGAATCAGGCACGTCATTCCGGAGAAGGCCGATCAGGCCGCCAACCGGATCCGACGCGGCAGGGCCGGGGGCCGGCCGCCCGGGTTCGACAAGGACCGCTACAAGAAGCGCAACACCGTCGAACGCGCGATCAACAAGCTCAAAGCCTTCCGCGCAGTTGCGACCAGATTCGACAAGCGCGGCTACGTCTACCTCGGCACCGTCACCGCAGCCGCACTCGTCATCTGGCTTCGCTCGTGATCGCCAGGACACTGCCTAGGCCTTCTCGGGCGCGAGCTCACCCACCGGCTGCCCGCCGCCCCTCATGTCGGCACTCACCTCGGCGGCGAGGTCCTGGATGCCGTGGCGCGCCTCCTGGGCGCACTTCTTCACATCCATGACCACCCACACGGACGCCTTGACTACTCCTCGCGCCAGTGGCTTGACGATTCTCTTCGCCAGCGGAGACGCGATCATCCCGGCCAGAAAGGGAGGGAGAACAGGTGGCACGACCATCAGTTACCTCACAGGAGAAGACTGGACTGGAACCTGCAACGTTCGACCGACGGATCGTACTGATTCGTTCACACAGCGAAGCCAGCGCCTTACGGAGCGTTCCAATCGGTTCACATTAGTTCACCCGTTCGGTCCTCTCCCGTCCGTTCCCAGCTCACGTGCCACCCGGCGACGCAGGGCAGGCCACGGAAGCGCACCGCCGTCCAGCACCACGTCATGGAAGACCCGCACGTCGAATCCGGCGCCGGCACGCGCCTCGGCATCCGCTCGCAAGGCGCGGAACTCCACGTACCCGGCGCGGTAGGCCAGTGCCTGTCCCGGCAGGTCGCTCGAGTAGCGCAGCAGGTCCGTCGCGGTCTGGACATCGGACTGCGTCGAATGCTCCCGCATCAACGCCCGTGCCTGATCGAGCGCCATCGTCCCGAGGTTGAGGCCGGTGTCGACGACCAGACGCGCGGCGGTGAACCGTTCCTGGGTGAGCCGCCCGTACGCCTCCCAAGGGTCGTCGTAGAGGCCCATCTCCCAGCCGAGTCCGGCCGCGTACTCGGCCCAGCCCTCGTTGAACGCGTTGAACGCGGCCACTTCGCGCCGCAGGTCGGGCAGGGTCTCGTTCTCGGCCTGACGGGCCAGGTGGAAGTGGTGTCCGGGCGCGAGCTCATGGTAGATCAGCGAGGCCGCGCCGAGCAGTGAACGGTTCGACAGATCCGACCCGTTGTACCGGTACCGCCCGACGGGCTGGCCGGCGGTGGGCTGCTCGTAGTAGCCGTACGTCATGCCCGCCTCCAGTGCCGGATCAAGGCGTGCCAGGCCGTACGGAGCGCTGGGCAGGGTCGCGAACCAGCGGGGCAGCTGGAGCGAGAGCCGGTCGAGGTGGCTCCGGTAGCAGGCTTCGACGTCCTCGGGGGTCCGCGCGTGGAGGCGGGACTGACCGGCTAGCCGTTGGTGGAACTCGGACTCGGTCCCGGAGAAACCAAGCGCGGAGCGGACCGCACGCATCCGCTCGGCGAGCTCACGGCAGTGTTCCAGACCGAGTTCGTGAAGACGCTCGGGCGGGGTGTCGCTCGTGGTACCGGTCCGGACGAAGGATCGGTACGCCTCCTCTCCGCCCTCGTACTGGGCCCACCCGACTCTCCCGGGGGCACGCTCCAGGTAGGCCGGATCCCCGATGACGGCCAGCAACCGGTCGAACGCCGGCTCCAGCTCCGCGGCCACCGACCGCGTCACCCCGTCGCGCAGCCGGCTGCGGCTCGCCCGCTCGAGGCCGGCGAGCCGCCCGTCGTCCACCTCGACGAAGCGCGCGGTCGAGGCGCGCAGCGCGGTGATCGTGGCGTGGGCGCCGGGCAGGGCGGGGGCGGGGATCCGGAAGCCCCGCGCCGCCTGTCCCGCCACCTTGTCACCGATGGTGCCGACGGATGCCGCGAGATCGTGCAGGACCGCCAAGTACCGGTCGACATCGCTGTGATCGCCGAAGACGAAGGGGCGGAACACCGCGTCGCCGTACAGCGAGAGGTTGAACAACTGGTACGGCGTGGCGGTCGGGGTCAGCCAATGGAACCGGCCCGCCTGCACGTCCTGTTCGGCCAGCGCCGCGAGGAAGCCGGCGGAGTCGGCGTCGGGCCCGGACAGGCCGCCCGCCTCCAGCGCGCTGACCCGTTCCAGGACGTCGAGTGCGAATCGGGCTCGCTCCTCGGCCTCCTCGGCGGACCCGCCCGGCAGCGACTCGACGGGCAGCCCGCGCCGGACCCGCAGCAAGGGCTCCCGGGCGAGCAGGAAGTCCCAGTATCTGCCCACGAGTTCGGCGATCTCTCCGCTGCTTTCCTGGGCGCTCTGAACTGACTGGTGCGTCGTCACGGAGCAAGTGTCGTCGCGTGGCGGTCCGGCAACCCGCCAGCACGACATCGTCGTTGAGCGAAGTCCTCCGAAAGGACGAAACGAGTCGTTCCGGCTCCGGCCCGACGGCCGCTCGGTGGCACGATGGCCGCCATGCACCGTCGAACCCTCCCGGTCCGGATCGCGGTCGTGGCCGCCGTCATCGCCGCTTCGGCCGGGTGCAGCGGTAACCTCCCCACGCCGTCCGCGAGTTCCCCGGTGGTGATCGGCGGGACAGTCAGGGTGGCGACGGCTTCCGAGATCGCCAGCTTCGACCCGTACTCCGCGTTCGGCACCGGGACGGCCCGCTACGCCTACGACTCACTGATCAACGTGGCAGCAGACGGGGCTGTGGTGTCCGGCCTCGCGACGAACTGGCAGGCCAGTGCCACCTCGGCCACCTTCACCCTCCGTCCGGGCGTGACCTGCTCCGACGGGACGGTGCTCAAGGCGTCCGACGTGGCCAACGCCCTGACGTATGCGAGCGATCCGGGGCGCCAGCTGGCCGGTGCCCAGGCGACGCTGCCCAGCGTCCCGTTCACCGCGACGGCCGACGACCCGGCCGGCACGGTGTCGGTGACGACGGCGGCTCCGTACAGCTTCCTCACCCGGACCCTCGGCCTGCTCCCCATCGTCTGCCCGGCCGGTCTGAGGGACCCGAAGTCGCTGGCGCGAGCCAGTTCGGGCACCGGCCCGTACGTACTGAGCGGTTACACCCCGGGGGGCCCGTACGTCTTCACCCTGCGCGAGGGTTACGCGTGGGGTCCGGGCGGAGCGACCAACGCGGCGCCCGGCCAGCCCGCGAGGATCGTCGTCTCGGTGGTACCGCAGGCCTCCACGGTGGCGAACCTCCTGCTCACCGGCGGTGTGAACATCGCGACGGTGAACGGGCCGGACCGCTCCCGGCTCACCGGGCGCGGCCTGGGCGCGGTCGAGGTACCGACCGTCGTCGGGCTGACCTTCTTCAACGAGCGCCGCGGCCGGCCGCTGGGCGACCCGGCCCTGCGGCGCGCCCTGGTCGCCGCCCTGGATCGCGCGGGGCTCGCCAACGTCGCGGCCGGCGGCACCGGGAAAGCGGCCACCCACTTCACGGCGACCGACGCCGTCTGCCACACGGACCTGGCTGCGGCGAACCTGCCCGCCGGCGACGCCGAACAGGCACTGCGGTCCGCGGGTTGGACGAGGACGACGGACGGCCGACTGGCCAAGGACGGCCGCGTCCTCCACCTGCGCCTGATCACCAGTCCCGACGTCGGCGCCACGCTGCCGTCGGTCGCGGAGCTGATGGCGCGCAGCTGGACCGCGCTCGGCGCGCAGGTCCAGCTCGTCAGCGAGAACCTCAACGCGCTGGTGAACGCCATGTACCAGGAGGCGAACTTCGACGTCGTGGTCGGCAGCACCCCGGGATTCCTGCTTCCCGCCGCCTTCGTCCCGTTCTTCTCCGGCCCGTCCCCCGCGGAGGGGCTGAACTTCGCGGGCATCGACAACCCGGAGTACTCCCGGCTGGTCGCGCGGGCCCTCCAGGAACCCGACACGGCCGGGTGCGCGACCTGGAACGAAGCGGCCACCGCGCTGTTCCGCTCGGCCGACACCCTGCCCATCGCGGACGGTGCGAGCACGGTCTACGGGTACCGCACGACCTTCGCCGTCGGCTTCGGCGGCGCGGTCGTCCCGACCAGCATCCGGCTTCACGGATGACCGGGATGAGCGACATGACCGCCCGCCTCGCCGTCCTGGCCCGGCGTCACCCGTGGTCGACCTTCTGCTGCCGGCGCGCGGTACGGCTGACCGTGTCGCTGTGCGCCGTGCTCACCGGGTCGTTCGCGATGATCCACCTGATCCCCGGCGACCCGGTCCGCGCCGCGCTGGGCATCGACGCCGCACCCGGACTCGTTGCCGCAAGGAGGCACCAACTCGGCCTCGACCAACCGCTCGTGGCGCAGTTCCGGCACTACCTGTCCGGTCTCGCCCACGGGGACCTGGGCGTGTCGCTGGTGACCGGCCTCCCCGTCGCGGAGCTACTCAGGACGCGGCTGCCGGCCACCCTGGAGATCGCGGCACTGGCCTTCCTCTGCACGGTCCTCGTCGCGTTCCCGGCAGGACTGCTCGCCGCGATCCGCACCCGCGACGGACGGCACCCGCGCAGCGAGCTGGTGTTCACGGCCGCGACGGCCGCGCTGACGGGTCTGCCGGACTTCGTGCTCGCCGCGGGCCTGACGGCGGGGCTGGCGGTCGGTCTCGAACTGTTCCCGATCGCGGGTGGGACGGGCGCTCGCTCACTCGTGCTCCCCGTGCTCGCGCTGGCACTCGCGCCAACTGCCGTACTGGCCAGGATCGTTCGGGTGGAGGCACTCAAGGTGCTCGCCGAGGACTACGTCCGCACCGCCCGGGCGAAGCGGCTGCCGGCCGTCGTCCTCTACCTGCGGCACGTGGCACCGAACATGCTGGTCGGGTCGTTGACGATCGCGGGCAACCTGTTGCCCGCGCTGATCGCGGGGACGGTGCTCGTCGAGAAGGTCTTCGCCTGGCCGGGTGTCGGCTCGGCGCTCGCGCAGTCCGTGGTCGCGCACGACTACCCGGTGGTGCAGGCGATGGCACTGGTGCTGGGAACGGTGGTGCTCGTCGCGAACTTCCTGGTCGATCTGCTCCTCGGGCTGCTCGACCCCCGCTCGACGATCCGGGAGATGTGACCTTGACGGCCTCGCTGCTTCCCCGGGCGCCACGGGTCGGCTCCCGTCCCGCCGTGCTCTCACCGATGGCCGTCCTGGCGGTGGCCATGGCCGGCTCGCTGCTCTTCCTGGCCGTCGCCGGGCCGGTCATCTGGGGGTCTGCGGCCGAACGCCTGGATCTGTCGGCGGTGTTGCAGGGGCCGTCCGCAGCACACCCGGTCGGGACGGACAACCTCGGACGCGACCTGTTCGCCCGGGTGTTGACGGCCACCCGGCTCTCGCTGGTGCTCGCGCTCGCGGCGACGCTGCTGGGTGCGGTGGCGGGGGTGGTGTTCGGTTCGCTCACCGCCGTCGTGGGGGGCCGCAGCCGTCGGCTGTTGGGCTCGTTGGTCAACCTCCTGCTGGCCTTCCCCGGCCTGCTGGTCGCGATGTTCTTCGCGGTGCTCTTCGGTGCCGGAGCGGTCGGTGCGGTGCTGGCGCTCGCCATCGGCTCCATCCCGGGCTTCGCGCGCCTCACCCAGACCCTCGCCGCCCGCGTCGCGGACACCGACTTCATGGCCGCGGCACGCGTCCTGGGCCTGCGTCGCCACCGCCTCCTGTGGCGCCACGTCCTGCCGAACATCGCCGAGCCGTTGCTGCTCAACACCACGATCTCGGCGGGCTCCGCACTCGTCGCGCTCTCCGGGCTGAGCTTTCTCGGGCTGGGCGTACAGGCACCCGGTTACGACTGGGGGCAGTTGCTCAGCCAGGGACTGGACCGCATCTACGCCGAACCGCTGCCGGCGATCGCGCCGGGCCTGGCCATCGTCTACGCCGCCTTGACCTTCCAACTGCTCGGCGAGGTGCTGGCCCAGGCTGCCGCCCGACGCCACGGCGGCCTGCCACGCGTGCCCGGGCAGACAGCGCGCCCCGCCTCCCCGGTGCCCCCGGCCACCGACGACCACGTCCTGGAGGTCGAGGACCTCACGGTTGCCATCGCCACCCCCGACGGGGTGAGCCACCCGGTCCGCGGCATCAGCCTCGCCCTGCGCCCCGGGGAGATCGTCGGTCTGGTCGGCGAATCCGGCTCCGGCAAGTCACTGACCGCGCTCGCCCTCGCCGACCTGCTGCCCGAGCAGGCGCGGGCCGCCTGGCGGACCAACCGCTTGCTGGGCACCGACGTCGACACCATGACCCCCGGGGCCCGCGACAGGCAGCTCGCGACCGGGCTGGCGATGGTGTTCCAGAACCCGGCCTCGGCCCTCAACCCGTCGCTCCGGATCGGGACACAGCTCACCGAGGCGGCGCGCACCCATCTCGGCCTCAGCCGGTCGGATGCCCTCGCACAGGCCCGGCTCACCCTCACCCGGGTGGCACTGCCGTCGCCGGACCGGCTGCTGCGCTCCCGCCCCCACCAGCTCTCCGGCGGCCAGCGCCAGCGGGTGATGATCGCGACGGGCCTGATGACACGACCCCGGCTGATCATCGCCGACGAACCGACGACGGCGCTCGACGTCAGGGTGCAGCGGCAGATCGTGGAACTGCTCCGCGGCATCCGGCGCGAAGCGGCCACCGCGGTCCTGTTCATCAGCCACGACGTCGCCCTCGTCGCTGACCTGTGCGATCGAGTCCTCGTCATGTACGGCGGGTTGATCGTCGAGTGCCTCCCGGCCGCCCACCTCGCCACCGACGCGCGGCACCCCTACACCCGGGCGCTGGTCGAGTCGGCGCCCGACCTGTCCGCCGACCGCGACCGCCCGCTGCGGACCATCGACGGCTTGCCGCCGGATCCCCTCTCCCCGGGCCCCGGTTGCCCGTTCCAGCCGCGCTGCACCAACCGCCAGGCCCGGTGCGCGGAGGAGCACCCGCCCCTGTCCGACCTCGGCGTCGGCCATCGGGTGGCCTGCTGGCACCCGATGCCGCCGGCGGCACCGCACATCAAGGCGGCGCTCACATGACCGGTCTGACGCTCCGTGATGTCACCGTCCGGTACCACGGGCCGACCGGCATGGTCACGGCCGTGGACCGCGTCCGGTTGGAGGTCCCCGAGGGCAGAACGGTCGGACTGGTGGGCGAGTCCGGCTCGGGGAAGTCGAGCCTGGCCCGGGCGATCGTCGGCCTCGCGCCCACCAGCGGGGGTGAGATCCTGATCGGCGGCCGTCCGGCTCACACCCGCACGGTCCGCGACCGGCGTCGGCTGGGCCGGCAGGTCCAGATCGTCTTCCAGGACCCGGACACCGCGCTGGACCCGCGGATGACCGTACGGCAGACCCTGCTCGAGGCGGCGACCGCCTTCCGCAGGCTCGACCGCGGTGCCCGCGAGCCGCACGTCACCGAACTGCTCGACCTGGTCGGCCTCGACCCGAGAGTCGCGGACCGGCTGCCACGGCAGCTCTCCGGCGGTCAGCGCCAGCGCGTCGCCATCGCCCGTGCCGTCGCCGTCGATCCCGGCGTCCTGATCGCCGACGAGATCACCTCGGCGCTCGACGTTTCGGTCCAGGCGTCGGTCCTCAACCTGATCCGTGAACTGCAGCGCAGGCTGGGCCTGTCCATGCTGTTCATCGGGCACAACCTGGCCGCGGTCCGGTACGTCTCCGACGTCATCGCGGTCATGTACCTCGGCCGGATCGTCGAGACCGCCCCGACCGAGGAACTGCTGTCCGATCCGCAGCACCCGTACACCCGCTCGCTGCTCGCCGACGCCCCGAGTCTGCACACACCGCCTCGCAGGACGGACACCTCACGATGACTCCTGAACGGTCCGACACCGTGCCGATGGGCGCGGACGCGGTGGTGGTCGGCGCCGGGGTGATCGGCGCCGCCGTCGCCTACGAGCTGGCGCGCACCGGTCGGCGCGTCCTCGTCCTCGACAAGTCGGGCGGAGCCGGACACGGGTCGACCAGCTCCTCCAGTGCGATCATCCGGTTCACCTACTCCACCCGGGACGGTGTCGCCACCGCCTGGGAGTCACAGCACCACTGGTCCAACTGGGCGACGTACCTGAACCGCTCCGGCCGGCGTCCCCTCGCCAGGTTCCACCGCACCGGGGCCGTGGCGCTCGACGCGCCGTTCCCCCCGACCTCGGCCTTCGTCTCACTCTTCGACGATCTCGGCGTCCCGTACGAACTGTGGGACACCGCGACGCTGCGCAGGCGGGTCCCCGGCATCGACCCGGGACGGTACTGGCCCCCGAAGTCCCTCCGTGACGACGCCTTCTTCGCCGGACCGACCGGTGAACTCGGTGCCCTGTTCATGCCCGACGCCGGCTTCGTCGACGACCCGCAGCTCGCGGCGCAGAACCTGGCGGACGCCGCGGCCGAGCTGGGCGTGCGATTCCTGTTCCACCGCACCGTGGTCGGCATCGACCGGCGGGCGGACCGGGTGTCGGGCGTCCGGCTCGCCGACGGCACCGCCGTGGCAGCTCCCGTGGTGATCAACGCGGCCGGCCCGTGGTCGGGCGAACTCAACCAACTGGCGGGCTTGGGCGCCGAGTTCACCGTCGGGGTACGGCCGCTGCGCGAAGAGGTCCACCAGGTCACCGCGCCGCACGGCTACGGCACGGAGAAGACCCTCGGCCCGGTGCTCGCCGACCTCGACCTCGGCAGCTATCTGCGCCCGGCCGCCGGCGGACACCTGCTGATCGGCGGGACCGACCCGGACTGCGACCCTCGGGAGTGGATCGACGACCCCGACACCGCGAAGCCGTATCCAACCGTGGGCCGGTTCCAGACCCAGGTGACCCGGGTGGCGCGCCGCTTCCCGGGACTCGCCGTTCCGAACCGGCCCAGCGGCACCGCCGGTGTCTACGACGTCGCCGACGACTGGACACCGATCTACGACCGCACCGACCTCGGCGGCTACTACGTCGCCATGGGCACCAGCGGCAACCAGTTCAAGAACGCCCCGCTGGCCGGCCGGTTCCTCGCCATCCTGGTCGAGCGCATCGAGGCCGGGCACGACCACGACCGCGACCCCGTGCACTACACCTGCGAACACACCGGCAACGTCGTCAACCTGGGAGCCTTCTCCCGCAAGCGCCCCGTCGACAAGGACTCCCCCCGCTCCGTCATGGGTTGACGGAACGGGGGGGAAGTCGTCTCCGTGCTCAGGGAGTTGTCACACACGAGCTGCCCGCGGTACACCGGCCGCCGGGTGTCGGTCAGCCGCCTGGCTCGCTGGACGGCGGTCGCCGCTCCTCCGCGATCTCGTCGACCAGATTCCGCACCACCTCGGTCACGAACTCCGGTACCTCGTGCGGGAAGTTGTGCCCGGTGCCCTCCGGGGTGTAGACCCGACGCGCCCTGGTCGAGGTGGCCAGGAACCGGCATCTGGTGTTGAGGTAGAAGCGGCGCAGCCGCTCGGCCTGGACGGGATCACCGACGGCATCCAGTATCTCATCGCCACCGGTGAGGTCCCGAGGAGTGACCAGCAGGAGGCGCAGGTCCGCCAGATCGCCGTCATAGACCACGGTCTGCCACCCCCGCCGGGCCATCCCGATCGGTGACAGCTCGCTGTAGATGGACGCGGCGGCGCAGTCCGACCCCGTCTTGAAGGCATCGATCTGCGTCGTACAGGCCGGCGGCGTCCGGGCCGGCTCGACGGCACCCTGCGGCCCGTCCGTGCCACGACCACGGCCACGGTGAATGCCGAACAGATGGCACAGTGCGGCCCGCAGGTGAGTCGCCCGGGATCGCGTCAAGGACCGGTTCGGCATCGCGTAGACGATGACGTCGGGAGGCGTCGGATCGAGCAGGACCAGCCCTGCCACGAGCTCCGGCCGGCGCCGGGCGGCGTTGGCGGCCAGCAGCCCGCCGAAGGAGTGCCCCACCAGGACGAACGGCCCGTCCAGGCCGGCTCTTTCCAGAGCCGTGAACAGTTCCACGGCTTCGGTCGCCGTCGTCCGCGGGAACGGGCCGACATCACTCCACCCCGATCCGGGCCGGTCGACCAGGACCGACCGGGTCGTCTCCCGCAGCACCGCGTGCAGCCGGTGGAACTCGTGGCCGGACGCGTGCCCGCCGGGCAGCCAGACGACCGTCGGCTTGGTCGCGGACTCACCTTCGACCAGCACGTGCATCCGGTATCCGCCGACGTCCACCAGCCGACCTGGCGGCGGGCACTTCGCCCGC
The DNA here is from genome assembly GCF_039533515.1 of Kitasatospora cystarginea. Classification (NCBI taxonomy): domain Bacteria; kingdom Bacillati; phylum Actinomycetota; class Actinomycetes; order Kitasatosporales; family Streptomycetaceae; genus Kitasatospora; species Kitasatospora cystarginea. The sequence goes on from NZ_BAAATR010000007.1 coordinate 10,263, forward strand.
ACCTGGGCGAGGCAGACCAGATGACGGACGGATCCCAGCACCATCAGTACGGCGACGGCGACCACGATCCCGCCGATCACACGGGCCCAGGTCCCGCTCAGCCCGAGACTCCACGCACCCGCTCCGCCGACCAGCAGGGCGATCGGCAGCCCGACCCAGTCCCGGCTGATCACCGCGAGCAGCCCGTTCATGGCACGCCCGTCCTGCCTCATCCGCGCTCCGTCTCAGCCGCCGGACCCAGCTGCCGCCCATCACCTCTTTTCCTTGTTTACACACTCCTAAGCGGGCTGACCCAGGCGAACGCGCATACGAGGGAGTTTCACGCCCCCCGGTGCCCCTCCGGCCACGCGCGGCAGGCCGTACCGCTCGGCCGCGAGGACGCTCCCCGGTGACGGCGCAGCACCGTCGGAATGATCCGCCCCAGGATGATCCACGCAATGATGATCCCCCACAGGATGAATTTCCCGAGGCTACCGGGCGGGGCCGCCCACACGGGCGAGGACGGACAGTCCGAACGGGCGGAGCGAGTCGGTGCGTTCCCACTCCGCCGCCGGCAGGGTTCAATGCTCCTGGGCCGTCGGGCGCACCATGATCTCGTTGATCGCGGTGTGCGGGGGCTGGGTGACCATGAAGGCGATGGATCGGGCGATGTCCTCGGCCCGCAGCCAGGAGTCCTGCGCCATGCCGCGGGCTGCGGCGAACCCGGGGCCGGTCGCCATCTCCGTCGAGGTCAGTCCCGGCTCGACCACGCCCACCCGGACGCCGCGTCCGGTCGACTCCTGGCGAAGGGCCTCGCTGAACGCGCACACCGCGTGCTTCGTCGCGGAGTACACGCCGTTGTTTCGGCGCACCACACGGCCCGCGACCGAGCTGACACTGACCAGATCGGCAACCCCGCGCGGGCCGTACGCCGCCGCGCGCAGCAGATGCGGCAGCGCCGCCTGCGACATGTGCAGGACCGCCGTCAGGTTGAGGTCGACCATTCGGTCGAGATCCTCGGGGTCGATGTCCTCGACCGCCCCCATCGCGACGTAGCCGGCGTTGTTCACCAACACGTCCAGCCGCCCGAACCGCCTGACGGCCTCCTCGACGGCGCGCCGGGCCCGTGCACTGTCACGCAGATCGGCGGTGATGGCGGCGCACGAGCCACCCGCCACCCTGATCGTCGCCGCCAGTTCCTCCAGCCGCTCGGTGCGCCGGGCCACCAGCGCGAGCGCCGCCCCCTCCCGGGCCAGTGCCAGGGCCGTGGCTGCCCCGATACCGCTGGACGCACCGGTCACCAGCGCCACGCAGCCCGACAACGGTGCGCCGCCCTGGGTCGTGGCCTTGGTGTTGTCGGCATTCTCGGCGTTCACACCATTGGGACCCATGCTGGCAGCTTGCACCATACGCCCCTCGACCGCCTCCCACCGAGGTGCTCCCAGTCGTCTCAAGGGGCGCCCGGAAGCTCAGCGAGCCGGGGTGTCTGGTTCCTCTGAAATCGAGAGGCCACTCGGCCAGCCGCTCGCTGGCCACCATCGGTCCCACGCCCTGCCGCAAGGTGTGCGGGCCACGGCGTGCACCCGAAAGTCCGGCTCGGGCAGGCGTGCTCGCGTACTGCTCGGGGTGCGGCGGGACGGCACCAAGGAGTTGATCGCGCCCGCGGAGCGTCTACGCGAGTCGGCCGAGTCGTGGGCCGACCTGCTGCGTGACTGCCGCCGTCGGGGCATGCGCGACCCCGAACTCGTCGTCGGCGCCGAGCTGGCTGACCACCCCACAAGCTCGTCGCAGCCGGTGCAGTCGTTCTGAAGCGCTACGCGATCTGGAGGAGGGCCGCCGGTGAACTCCCGTGCGGGGCCGGGGAGGTGCGGCACGGACACAGCTCGATAACGGGCGGCGCCACCTCTTGTGCAGTGCAATTTCACATTATTATGTTACGGGTCACACGGTGGAGCGGCCAGACCTCGACGGTCGCCCTCCCGGTCGGGCCTCGGACCACCCACCGGGGCGGATCACGGGCTTCACGGCAGGCCCCCCACAGCGGAGTTGCTACATGACCAGGCGCACCCACGCCGCCCTCGCGGCAGCCCTCGCGGCGACCCTCACCTTCGGCCTCGGGGCCTGCAAGAACGACAAGAGCGACAACGGTGGTGACGCTTCGGCGGCCGGCACTGCCAAGGCCCCCGGCGCCGCCTCCGGGACGATCGTCGGCGGCACCCCGGTCAAGGGCGGCACCCTGACCGTCCTCTCCAACCAGGACTTCGCCCACCTCGACCCGGCCCGCAACTGGACCATGCCGAACATGGACTTCGGCATCCGGCTGCTCTACCGCACCCTGGTCACCTTCAAGGCCGAGCCGGGCGCCGCCGGCAGCGAGATCGTCCCCGACCTCGCCACCGACCTCGGCAGATCCTCGGACGGCGGGAAGACCTGGTCCTTCACCCTCAAGGACGGCGTCAAGTACGAGGACGGCACTCCGATCAGGTCCGCCGACATCAAGTACAACGTCGAGCGTTCCTTCGCCCCGGACCTCACCGGCGGCCCCGACTACGCCCAGCAGTACCTGGCCGGGGGCGAGAACTACAAGGGCCCGCTGAACGGCGAGCACCTGGCCAGCATCGAGACCCCGGACGACAAGACCGTCGTCTTCCACCTCAAGCGCCCGGTCGCCGAGTTCTCCTACACCGCGACCCTGCCGACCTTCGCGCCCGTGCCGCAGTCCCAGGACAAGGGCACCCAGTACGACCTGCGACCGTTCTCCTCCGGCCCGTACAAGATCGAGACCTACGACCGCGGCAAGCAGTTGGTCCTGGTCCGCAACAGCAACTGGGACCAGTCCACCGACCCGGTCCGCAAGGCATACCCGGACAAGATCGTCGTCGTCCAGGGCCTCAAGGGCGGCCAGGTCGACGACCGGATCATCGCGAGCGAGGGCGCGGACGCCTCCGCCGTCGAGTGGATGAACCTGCGCCCGGAGTCGATCGCCAAGGTGCTACCCAAGCCGGACGTGAAGTCCCGGCTGATCGCCGAGCAACAGGGCTGCACCGACATGCTCTACCCAAACACCTCCAAGGCGCCGTTCGACGACCCGAAGGTGCGCGAGGCGCTGATGTACGCGGTGGACCGGGACGCCCAGGTCACCGCGTACGGCGGCCCGGCAATGGCCGACGTGGCCACCTCCTACCTGCCGCCCGCACTGAGCGGCGGCGCCAAGCAGGACACCCTGAAGATCGCCCCGACCGGCGACCCGGAGAAGGCCAGGCAGTTGCTCAAGGACGCCGGCAAGACCGACCTCAAGGTCTCGCTGACCGTCTCCTCCGGTGACAAGACCCGGGCCGAGGCGCTCCAGCAGTCGCTGGGCAAGGCCGGCATCCAGGTCACCATCACCACCGCCGACCCGTCGGTCTACTACGACACCATCGGTGACACCAAGAGCGCGCCCGACCTCGCCATCCTCGGCTGGTGCCCGGACTACCCGTCGGGTGCCACCTTCCTGCCCATGGTCTTCGACGGCCGCAACATCAAGGAGAAGGGCAACCAGGGCAACGTCGAGCAGTTCCGCGACCAGGCCACCTCGGACCGGATCGACCAGATCAACGCGATGAGCGACGTCACCGAGGCCAACAAGGCGTGGATGCAGCTCAGCGAGGACCTGCTGAAGAAGGCGCCCACCGTACCGCTGCTCTGGCAGCGCCGCCCGCTGCTGGCCGGCACCAACGTGGCGGGTGCCTTCGGCCACCCGGTCTGGACCGGCCAGTGGGACTTCGCCACCATCGGTCTCAAGGACCCCTCCAAGAGCAAGGGCTGAGGGGCCGTCCGTGATGGGTAACACCACCCCTTCGGGGGCCGAAGACCGCGCCGCCGGTGTCGACCGTGACGATCAGCGGCTCCGCCGCGGGGACGAGCGACGAGCGAGCGGAGGGGGCGCCCGTCCCCCAGCCCTCGGCCGGGGGTACCCCCGGGCCCGGAGGCTGGGGGAGAGTGCCGGAGCTGGGGGCACATCCCCCAGCCTGGCGGCTGGGGGGACCCCCACCCAGCCGCCAAGGCCGGGGGCGGGCGTCGACACCGGATCACGAGCAGCCGGAGGCGAAGGAGGAGTCACAGCGCCCGTCACCGCGCCGGTCGCGGAGGCGGGCCCCGCGAAGGCCGCCGGCTGTGGGCCGTGGCGGCTGGTCTGGGACCAGCTCCGGGCCAAGAGCTCGGCCCGGTTCGGCCTGGTCACGGTCGCCCTCCTGGTCCTGCTGGCCGCACTGGCCGGTCCGCTGAGCGCGCTCGGCGGCTGGTCCCCCGAGGAGTTCGACAAACGCGCGATCGACCCGTACCTCGGCGGCCTGCCGATCGGCGACTTCGGCGGGATCGGGACCCGGCACTGGCTGGGCGTCGAACCCGGGACCGGGCGCGACCTGTTCGCCCGGGTGCTGCACGGTGGCCAGGTCTCGCTGCTGATCGCGTTCACCGCCACCGCCGTGGTCGTGGTCACCGGCACCCTGGTCGGGATCGCGGCCGGCTACTTCGGCGGCCGCACCGACGCCGTGCTCTCCCGGCTGATGGACCTCACGATGTCCTTCCCATCCCTGATCTTCATGATCTCGATGATGTCGGTGGCCGAGGACGTCAACCGGATCCTGCTGATGACCTTGGTGATCGGCATGTTCGGCTGGCCCGGCATCGCCCGCGTGGTGCGCGGCCAGACCCTCTCGCTCAAGCACCGCGAGTACGTCGAGGCCGCCAAGGTCGGCGGCGCGCGCTCCTGGCGGATCCTCACCCGGGAGATCCTGCCGAACGTCTCCGGCCCGATCATCGCCTACACCACGCTGCTCGTCCCCGGCATGATCGCCACCGAGGCTGCGCTCAGCTACCTCGGCGTGGGCGTGCGCCCGCCGACACCGTCCTGGGGCCAGATGATCGCCGAGAGCATCAGCTTCTACGACACCGACCCGACGTACTTCCTGATCCCGACGGTCTTCCTGTTCCTCGCCGTGCTCGCCTTCACCCTGCTCGGCGACGCGCTGCGCGACATCCTCGACCCCCGGGGAGGCCGGTCGTGATCCTCTACCTCGGTCGTCGACTGCTCGCCGCGGCCGGCATCCTGCTGGCCGTCTGCGCGATCACCTTCACCATCTTCTACCTGCTGCCCTCCGACCCGGCAGTGGCCGCCTGCGGCAAGACCTGCAGCCCCGAGCGGGTCGCCGAGGTCAAGACGGCGATGGGCCTGGACAAGCCGGTCTGGGAGCAGTTCGCCACCTACATCACCGGCATCTTCGCCGGGCGTGACTACGGCAGCGGGCCCAGCGCCACCCACTGCGGCTTCCCCTGCCTCGGCTACTCCTACGAGTACTCGCTGCCGGTCTGGAACCTGCTCACCGACCGCCTGCCGGTCTCCGTCTCGCTCGCCATCGGCGCGGCCGTGCTCTGGCTGGTCCTCGGCCTCGGCGCAGGCGTCACCTCGGCGCTGCGCAAGGGCGGGGTCACCGACAAGACGCTGATGGTGCTCTCGGTCGGCGCCGCTTCGCTGCCGGTCTACTTCACCTCGATCATGCTGATCTGGGGGATCGTCCGGACGGCCGGGCTGCTGCCGTACCCGGCGTACCACCCGTTCACCGAGAACCCGGTCAAGTGGGCCTCCAACCTGCTGCTGCCGTGGATCGCCCTGGCCCTGCTGTACGCGGCCATGTACGCCCGGCAGAGCCGCAACTCGATGATCGAGGCGATGGCCGAGCCGTACATCCGCACCGCCCGGGCCAAGGGCCTGCCGGCCGGCACCGTCGCCGTCAAACACGGGCTGCGCTCGGGGATGACGCCGATCCTCACCATCTTCGGCATGGACCTCGGCGGGCTGCTGGCCGGCGCCGTCATCACCGAGTCGATCTTCGGCCTGCCCGGTGTCGGACGGCTGTTCTACGACGCGCTGGTCCGCTCCGACCAGCCCGTCATCCTCGGTGTCACCCTGCTCGCGGCCTCCTTCATCGTCGTCGCGAACCTGCTGGTCGATCTGCTCTACGCGTACGTCGACCCGAGAGTGAGGTACTGATGTCCCTCTTGGAGGTGGAGGACCTCAAGGTCTCCTTCGACACCCCGCGCGGCACCGTCCGGGCGGTGGACGGCATCTCCTTCGCCGTCGAGGCCGGCCGCACGCTCGGCCTGGTCGGCGAGTCCGGCAGCGGCAAGTCGGTCACCTCGCTCGCCGTCATGGGCCTGCACCGAGGCGCCGCCGTCACCGGCTCGATCCGGCTGAGCGGGCAGGAGCTGGGCGGGCTCGGGGAGCGGGAGCTGGGCACCGTCCGGGGCCGCCGGATCGCGATGATCTTCCAGGACCCGCTGTCCAGCCTGCACCCCTTCTACACCGTCGGGGAGCAGGTCGCCGAGCACTACCGGGTGCATTTCAAGGCCTCCCGCAAGGCCGGCCGGGCACGGGCGGTCGAGATGCTGGCCGAGGTCGGCATCCCGGAACCGGCCCGCCGGGTCGACGAGTACCCGCACCAGTTCTCCGGCGGCATGCGCCAGCGCGTGATGATCGCCATGGCGCTCGCCTGCGAACCCGACCTGCTGATCGCCGACGAGCCCACCACGGCCCTCGACGTCACCGTCCAGGCGCAGATCCTCGACCTGATCGCCCGGATCCAGCAGGAGCGCGGCCTCGGCGTCGTCATGATCACCCACGACCTGGGCGTGGTCGCCCGGGTCGCCCACGAGGTGCTGGTCATGTACGGCGGCCGGGCGGCCGAACAGGCCCCGGTAGACCGGCTGTTCGCCGCCCCGGCACACCCGTACACCCGCGGCCTGCTGGACTCGCTGCCCCGCCTGGACGACACCGAAGACGCCCCGCTGCGGGTCATTCCCGGCAGCCCGCCGTCGCTGATCTCCCCCGCCCCCGGCTGCTCCTTCGCCCCGCGCTGCGCCCGCACCACCGCCGCGTCCACCGAGGAGCATGCCCGCTGCCTGGCCGAACGCCCCGCGCTCGGACCGCTCGCCCCCGGCCACCAGGCGGCCTGCCACCTGCCGCTGGTGCCGGAAGGAGCGCGGCCGTGACGGTCACGACTGACACCCTGCTGTCCGTGAGGGACCTGGTGAAGACCTTCCCCGGCCGGCCCCGGCGCACCGGCCGGCCCGGCGCACCGATCCGGGCCGTGGACGGGGTCAGCTTCGACGTCGGCAAGGGCGAGACGCTCGGCCTGGTCGGCGAGTCCGGCTGCGGCAAGTCCACCACCGGGCGGATGATCGTCCGGCTGCTCGACCCGACCTCGGGCACCGTCACCTTCGAGGGCACCGAGATCGGCGGGCTCTCCCAGGCCCAGCTGCGGCCGCACCGGCGGAACCTGCAGATGGTCTTCCAGGACCCGTACTCCTCGCTCAACCCCCGGCAGACAGTGGCCCGGATCGTCTCCGAGCCGCTGTTGATCCAGGGGGCGAGCGCGGCGGACGCTCGCGAGCGGGCCGGCGAGCTGATGGAACTGGTCGGGCTGACCCCCGAGCACCTCGACCGCTACCCGCACGAGTTCTCCGGCGGGCAGGCGCAGCGCATCGGCATCGCCCGCTCGCTGGCCACCTCGCCGAAGCTGGTCATCGCCGACGAGCCGGTCTCCGCGCTCGACGTCTCCGTCCAGGCCCAGGTGGTCAACCTGATGGAGCGCCTCCAGCAGGAGCTCGGCCTGGCGTACGTGTTCATCGCACACGACCTCTCGGTGGTCAAGCGGGTCTGCGACCGGGTCGCGGTGATGTACCTGGGTCGGATCGTCGAGATCGGCGACAAGGCCGAGGTGTACGGCAACCCCGCGCACCCGTACACGAAGGCGCTGCTGTCCGCCGTGCCGCTGCCGGACCCGGCGGCGGAGCGGACCAGGGAGCGGATCGTGCTGCTCGGCGACCCGCCGAGCCCGGCGAACCCGCCGGCCGGGTGCACCTTCCATCCGCGTTGCCCGAAGGCGCAGGAGAGCTGCCGGACGGAGCGTCCTCTGCTGCAGATCGTCGGCCCGGGCGGCCGGCAGGCGGCCTGCCACTTCCCGGAGGTCCGAGGACCGGGCCTGTAGCGCATCGGCCGCGCTCGCGCATCGGCCGTGCTCGCCTTCGGGGCACGCCTTCGATGAAGCGCGAGGTGATGTCTCGCGTGTCACGGGTCACCTGGAAATGGCCTGGCGCAAGCGGCAGGGGCGCCGCACCACCGGTGCGGCGCCCCTGTCCGACGGCCCGTCAGCGGGTGCTGTACTCCACCGCCACGCTGACCACCACCAGCACCCCGTACACCGTCGCGAGGGTGGTCCGCCCGGTGCCGTACAGGGCGAGCGCGGCCGAGCCGAGAACGAGCAGCTTGAGCACGATCTCCACGGCGAGCGGCTGCCGGAACCTCGGCCCGCCCGCGGCCAGGAACAGGCCCCAGAGCGTGGCCGCCAGAGCCGGCGCGCCGAGCCCCAGCAGCAGCCGGAGCACCAGGTTGGAGCCGGTCCTGAACCCCCAGTAGCAGAGCGCCGCCAGCATGGCGAGCTCCAGCCCGAAGGCGAGTCCGCCGTTGACCACGGTCAGCGGTGTCCACTGCCGCTGCCCGACCGGGCCGGGTCCGTCGATCCTCATCCGTGCGCTCTCCCCGTCTCGCCGCGCCGCCCGGGACGGGCGGCGACCACGCGGAGTGTCGCAGCCCGTCCCGGAGAACTCAATGGATCACCCCAAAGCGGAGCGCAGGAAGGCGAGTTCGGCCTGGGTGACCTGCTCGTTCACCCCGCCCGGGGTCAGGTGGGTCACGCCCGGCAGCGGCAGCACGCTGTGCGGGCGGCCGGCCTTGGTGAGCGCCTCGGAGAGCAGCAGGGTGTGCGAGGGGTGGACGTTGTCGTCGGCCAGCCCGTGGATCAGCAGCAGCGGCCTGGTCAGCCCCGGCGCGTCGGTGAGCAGGCAGTCGTCGGCGTAGCCCTCGGGGTTGTCCTGGGGCAGGGCGAGGTAGCGCTCGGTGTACGCGGTGTCGTACTGCCGGAAGTCGGTGGGCGGGGCGCCCGCGCTGGCGGCGTGGAAGACGTCCGGGCGGCGCAGCACGGCGAGCGCCGCGAAGTAGCCGCCGTACGACCAGCCGCGCACGCCGACCCGGCCGAGGTCGAGGTCGGGGTGGCGCTCGGCGAGCGCGTGCAGGGCGTCGACCTGGTCGTCCAGCGCCACCTGGGAGAAGCGGCGGAAGATCGCCCGGGTGAAGTCCGGGGAGACGAACGGGGTGCCGCGGTTGTCGGTGGTGACCACGGCGAAGCCCTGGTCGGCCCACCACTGGCGGAGCTGCCAGCGGCGGGGCTCGGCGGCCACGGCCTGGAAGCCGGGCCCGCCGTAGACGTCCAGCAGTACCGGCAGCCCGCGGCCTGGACTGTGGTCGCGCGGGTACACCACGGCCGTGGGCAGGGCGCGGTCGGTGACCCGGGCGAGCTGCGGGCGCACCCGGTGGGGCAGCGCGGCGCTCAGGTCGGCGAGCTGCAGCTCTCGGCCGTCGAGAAGGCCGTCGAGCAGCAGGCGGCGGCGGATGCCCTCGGCGTCGGCGGAGGTGAGCAGCAGGGTGTTTGCGGCGGCGAGCGCGGAGTGCGCGCCCGGCCCGGTGGTGAGGAGTTCGGGGGCGCCGCCGTCCGGGTCGATCAGGTGGACGTACTGGTCGGCCGGGTCGCCCCGGCCGGTCTCGCAGAGCAGCCGGCCGCGCCACCGCCCGACCACCCGGCGGATCTGCAGCCCGGTGGTGTCCAGCGGCTCGCCGTCCAGGGCGAGGCCGCGGGCCTGCGGGGTGTCGTGGGCGGTGAGCAGCCGGCCGTCGGACAGCCGGGCGGGTGTACCTGGCAGGTCGTCGACCCAGAACTCGTCGGTGGTCCGGGAGAGTTCGCGGGTCTCGCCGGTGGCCGGGTCGGCGGTCAGCAGCAGCACGTTCTGCTGCAGCCGGTCGGCGACGGTGAGCAGCAGTTCCTCGTCCGAGGCCCAGGAGGCGGCGCAGACGTACGGGAACGCGGCGGCGTCCCAGCGCAGTCGGACCCGGCTGCCGTCGAGGCCGAGCACCCAGAGCTGGACGTCCGCGTTGGGGCCGCCGGCCTGAGGGTAGGCGAAGTCCTCGGCCGGGTCGCCGGGGTGGGCCGGGTCGGCGAAGTACCGCCGGGGGAGGGCGGATTCGTCCACCCGGGCGGCCAGCAGCGCGCCGCCGTCCGGGCGCCACCAGTGGCCCCGGGAGCGGCCGAGCTCCTCGGCGGCGGCGAACTCGGCGACGCCCCAGCGGGCGCCGTCGGCGGGCGAGAGCGGTGTGGGCTCGGGGGTGACGTAGAGGGCGTCCTCGGCGACGTAGGCGACGCGCTCGCCGGTGGCGTCCGGCCGGGGGTCGAACGCGGGCCCGGCGACGGGGAGTTCGGTACTGGTGCCGGTGGCGGTGTCGGTACGGAACAGCCGGCCGTCGAGGACGAAGACCGCGGTGGAGAGGTCGGCGGTGGCCGCGTAGCCGCCGATCCCGGCAGCGACCAGCCGGATGCGCTCACGCAGCCGACGCTCCAGGGTCGGCAGTTCGTCGCGGTGGCCGCTGCGGCCGGGGGCGAGCGCGGCGGGGTCGGCGACGAGCCGCTCCTCGCCGGTGGCGGTGTCGAGCAGGTGGAGGCGGTCGACGGGATCCTCGGGACCGGTCGAGCGGAGCAGCAGCAGCCGGGAGCCGTCCTCGGCGAGGGTGTACGCGCGCGGCGCGCCGAAGGTGAACCTGCCGGTACGGGCACTGAGGGCGAGGAAGGGGTCGGTGAGGGTCACGGCTCGATCGTGGTCGCGCGTGCGGTGCCCGGCCAGTAGCCTGACATGTGAAATGTCACACATTAATCGTGCCTCACGTGCGCGGCGCCTACGACCAAACCCCCTGGAGTCATGAGCCGCTGGAGCTGTGTGGTGAACCCAGGCCGAACCAGGGCAAGCACTCCTGCAGTCCCTCGATCTTCACTGGAACCAGTTGGTGCTCTCGCCATTGCTCAGAGGTGAGGCGAAGCCGGCGGAGTACGGCGGCCTGTGCGCGTACGACGTGATGCTCGATGCCGTCGTCGCGGTACCCCAGCTTGCCTGATACCCCCAGCGAAGCTGTGTTGTCAGCAAATGCGCCGGAGACGGCGTGCTGCGCGTCGAGTCCGGCGAAGGCCAGGTGGAGAACTGCGGCGCGCATCTCGGTACCCAGGCCCCGATGGTGGTATCTCCTGCCGAGCCACGAGCCGCTGTGTACTTCACGACGTATCACGAAGTCCCGGGCACTGATGCCTTGTGTGCCCACGACGACGCCGTCTTGCAGCACTACGAGGTTCAACTCCCAGTCTTCCGGCCGCCACTCGCCCCAGCAGCGCCAGTGGTACTGCAGGACGCTCTGAGCCCGCTGCTCAGGCGCGACGTCGGTCCATGCGACCGTGAACGGCTGCACGGCCGGGTCATGCACACCTTCAGCAGCCAGAGAGGCCAACGCGGCGAGCTCGCCCGGACTCGGCAACCGCAGTTCCAATCGCGGGGTGGTCAGCCGCAGTCCAGCAAGCGGCCAGTGTGTCATCAGGCTCATGGTCAAAAATTCTCCCGATCTCTCGCCACCGCGACCACTGGATATCGAAGGGAAGGCACGGCCTTCAGGCTCTCGGCTGGGGCGCCGAGCCGGTGAACCGATGCGGTCACAGCGCCAGCCTAGGACGGCTCACGATGACGGAGCCCCAACTCCAACTGGTACTCGCAGATCGCCACCCTGGGCCGGCACCACCCGGTCTACGCAATCGACATGCTGGACGACCCCGGCCGCAGCATCCAACGCGCCGTCGCGGCCGGTTCCACGGAGAACGCGGCCTGGCTCAGCGAGGTCCTCGCCGGGCTCGGGTTGGAACGGATCCACCTGGTCGGCTTCTCCTACGACGGCTGACTGGCCATCAACCAGGCCATCCACCGCACAGCAAACGCGCACTGCCCGGCTAGCCCCGGCAGGATGAAGCCCACATCACCCGCACCTTCGGCAAACTGAACGTCCGTGACCGCACCCAGGCCGTGATCACGGCCTATGAGTCGGGGCTGGTGCGGGCCGGCACCTCCTGACGGCCGGGGCCCGATGTCACGAGGCCCCCGACGACCAGCTGCGCCAGTTGCTCGGCCATCCGGATCCTGTCTTCGTCCGTGTCCGGCAGCGCCGATCCGAGCCGGTTGTGCATGTTCTGATGTGTCAGTGCCAGTGCCGGACCGTTGAGGGCCACGAAGACCAGGAGCAGCGGCACCTGCGGCATCCGGCCGCTGTCCATCAACCGCTGGATGACCGGGGCCAGTTCGCCCCAGAATCGACGCGTGTACTTTTCGGCCAGGTAGTCGAGCCTGGTGGAGTCGCGGACCGACTCCTCGGCGATGATGCGGTTCGCTTCGGGGGTGCCGGCGGCAAGGGTGAACCACCGGGTGACCACGGCCCGCAGCACGTCGACGTCGTCCGTCTGCTCGAACGAGGCCATCAGGTCCGCCACGTGGCCTGCGATGCCGAAGTCGACCACCGCACGCCAGAACTGCTCCTTGGAGCCGTAGCGGTCATTGACGTAGTTGTGGCTGACACCGAGTCGCTTCGCCAACTCCCGGACGGTGGTCCCCTGGTAGCCGAGTTCGGCGAAGGCGGCAAGACCCCGGCGCAGGATGTCCGCGTCATCGCGGGTCACCGGCTTCCCCCTCTCGTTCCGCCTTGGGTTCGTGGTGCGCTCGGCGCGGCGCGGCCGCCAGTGTACCCGGTGGACACCGACCACCCCTCGGCGATGTTTGACCCACCACATAACGCTTCCACGGCGCTTGACAGTTGTCAGACGGTCAGTAATCTGACAATTGTCAAGCAGCGCTGGACCCATGCCGCAGCGGCGCCGTCGCGGCGGCCGGCAAGGAGTAGAAGTGGACAGCAGCCAGCTCTTCGACGGTGTCGAGCACTCCCGGCAGGACGTCTCTCCCGACCCCGATCGCTCGGGTTCGCCCCTGCGCGACTACGTCTTACGCAGCCTTCCCGTCGATCTTCGCGACCTTGCCGCAGATCGACTGACGTACCATCAACTTGCCGAGAAGCAGCAGCGGATGCTGCAGGAAGCCGCTCCGCTCTGGCTCCCGGAGGACGACGAGCGGATCGCACGCCTCACCCAGCTCGATCTGCTCTTCCTGCTCGGTGGTTACGCACCGGCGGAGCCGCAGACCGCACCCCGCGCACTGACCGACCTGATATCCGCGCGGTGCGGCAAATTCCCCACCCTTGATCCCTATCTCAGCTATGAACTCCTGATCGACGCCAACTGCGAGGAATACCGCCGAAGCGGTGACATTCGGGTGTTCTCCGCAGGTCAGGACGCGGTTCTGGAACGGGACTTCTATCTGGGCCACCACCTTTCCGAACCGTGGGCCAAGTCGGCGGCATACGCCCTGCGCTCGCTGATCCTGCCGACGGCGACTGCCCGTCCTGCCGAAGTCCTCGACGGCGCGGCCCAGTGCCTCGTGGAGTTCACGCGATACATGGCGACATACCGCAAGCTGCCGCAGCAGGCGTTCAACCGGTTTCGCCCCTACCACATGGGCCATCCCGGCGGCCCGCGCGGCGCGAGCGGCGCGTTCATGCCCAGCGTTCACCTTCTCGAACTGGCCCTGCTGCCGCCGTCGAAGGGGTACGGCATCTTCCTGGACCAGTCGATGGCCTACTTCCCCTCGTGGTCCCGGCCCGTCATCGCGCAGTGGCGCAGCGACTCCAGCCGCGGGGCGAACGTGTCCCAGCGCCTTCGGGACGGCCTGCTGGTACTCGACCGCACGGAGCGCGACCAACTGGTCCGGGTCATCGACAAGTTCGTGGATTTCCGGATGGCGCACCTGGGCGTCACCCGGCATGCGCTCCCGGAGGAGTTCCAGGACCGAACCGGGCTGACGCGCCGTGGCATCCGCGAGCAGGACGGCGAACACGACATCCTGAACGACCAGAACTCCGGCACGTCAGGGTTCAGCGTCCGGCATGTGCTCACCAACGCGCTGTACCGGCTCCTCACGCTTCGCGGCGATCTCGCCCACCCCCACTCCCTTCCGGTCAACCAGTAGGCAGGTACCCGATGTCAGCATTCCGTGTCGCGGTCGTCGACGCGTTCGGCACGTCCTTCGGGTTCACCGGCGCGTTCGGCGCGGTGGGCGGCGAGGTGATCCAGCTGCGGAGCGCGCCCGAGCCGCCGGTCGGAGTCGACCCGGTGGACGAGCGGGCGTTCAGTCACGTCCTGGTCCACGACGATGAGTTGGACGAGCTGACCGCGAAGCTCGTTGAGCTGGAGCCGGTCGCGGTCCTGGCCGGCCGCGAGACCGGGGTGGAGCTCGCCGACGCCCTCTCCGAACGACTCGGCCTGCCCTCCAACGGCACGGCCCTGAGCACCGCGCGGCGCGACAAGTACGTGCAGATCGAGACGATCAAGACTCATGGCGTCCCCGGCATGCGGCAGCTGCGCACCGACGACGAGGCCGAACTACTGGCCTGGCACGAGAAACTGGGTGGGACCGTGGTCGTCAAACCGCTGCGCGGCTACTGGGGTGACGGCGTCTCGTTCTGCGACGCACCGCAGGAGTCGGTCGCCGCGCTGCGCGGGCTCCGCAGCCGCCGCATGGTGCTGGGAGAACCGATCACCGAGGTCGTCGCCCAGGAGTACCTGGTGGGCGCCGAGTACATTGTGAACACGGTCAGTTGCGCGGGTGTGCACCAGCTGACCGATGCCTGGCGCACCGAGCGGATCCAGGCCAACGGGGTGCGGGACCTGGTGACCGCGCAGGTGCTGCTGCGCTCCGACGAACAGCCGGTCGGCGAGCTCTTCGACTACGGCCGCCGGGTGCTGGACGCCCTCGGCATCCGGTACGGTGCGGCGCACCTGGAGATCAAGCTGACTCCGGACGGCCCGCGACTGGTCGAGGCGGGCGCCCGCCTCTCCGGGCTGCCCTACTACACGGCCGAGGTCCTGGGCGAGGGCCAATTGGAGTGGACGGTCGACGCCTATGTCCGGCCCGAGCGGTTCCGTGCCCGGGCGGGCCGGCCCTACCAGCGGCGGCACGCTTTCGCCTGGGCGGCGCTGGTCGCTCCGGCTTCGGGGCGGCTGCGGGGCTATCGCGCGCTCGACCAGCTCAAGGGGCTGGCGAGCTTCCGCGATCTCGCCGTGCTGGTGAAGCCCGGCGACGAGATCACCCCCACCACCTATGACCGCGGCTACCCGGTCACCCTGACGCTGAGCCACTCCGTGGATGCCGTCCTGCAACGCGACCTCAACACCGTGCGCTACCTGGACGGCCCCGGCATGTACGAGATCACCCCAGCAGCCGATTGACCCCCGGTGCCCCCTGACCGCCGGCCAGCCCGACCCGGCACGGCGCCGAGCGCGACCAGCAACGGCTCGGAAGAGCACTGCCGGCGATCGGCAGTACCCGGTGGGCCTCCGCCCGGCGTCGATGGCACGGCGGGAGCCGGCCGCACCGGGATTCGCCGCCTCGCGTGCAATCCGTTCGACCGGAACCGACAGCGACTCCCCCGCCGGCACCCAGCTCACCACCCGGCCGGCGAACGACGGCTCCCTCGTGACGCGGCAGCCGGACACCGGCTCGCGGCTGCAGCACTCGACGATCGACTGACCCGGGACCGCCTGCGGTTGCGGATCTGACCGTCGGCCTGTCCAGGCATGCCGGTCCGACGCCCGGAACCGCAGTTCCCGATCCGCCTTGATCACTCCGTCGCGCCCCCCGGTCCCAGCCAGGCACCGCAGCCCGTCCTTGCTCATTACGGAATTCGGACGGGTCCCACAGGGGTGTGCGACGGAATAGGGAAGCCTCGTAGGTTGTCAGTACCAACAGGTGCCGATGGCTGTCACCTGATGTCGAAACCCGCGCCGAAGGACCGTGAAGACGGCGCTGTACCCGTGAGGGGGAAATGATGGCAACCGAGAAGGCCGTCCTCGCCGGTGGCTGTTTCTGGGGGATGGAGGAGCTTTTCCGCCGTCAGCCCGGTGTTGTGTCCACCCGCGTGGGCTACACCGGGGGTGATGTCCCCCATGCCACCTACCGCAACCACGGCAGCCACGCCGAGGCCATCGAGGTGCTCTACGACCCTGCTCGGACCGACTACCGGGCGCTGCTGGAGTTCTTCTTCCAGATCCACGACCCCAGCACGAAGGACCGCCAGGGCAACGACATCGGTACCAGCTACCGCTCCGCCATCTTCTACACCAGCGACGAGCAGAGGAAGACCGCCGAGGACACCATCGCCGACGTGGACGCCTCAAGGCTGTGGCCGGGCAAGGTCATCACCGAGGTCAGCCCCGTCGGCGATTTCTGGGAGGCCGAGCCCGAGCACCAGGACTACCTGCAGAAGTTCCCCAACGGCTACACCTGCCACTTCCCGCGGCCCGGTTGGAAGCTGCCCAAGCGGGCGACCGACTGAGCCCGGCGGCGCGCGGACGGCACATCCGCGCGCCGACTCGCTCTGCCGACCGGCGTTCGGCAGGCCGGCCGCGGACGCACCGAGGGAGCAACGATGCGTGACTATCCGGCGACGATCACTGAGACCGACCACATCGAGCCCGTACCGAAACGGGTCCGCGCCACGCTGGGCGGGCAGGTGGTGCTCGACACCACCCGTGCGCTCTACGCGTGGGAGCGGGAGCACTAACCGGCCGCAGGGCCAACCCGCGCAGGATAGAGCCGTTCCGGGTGGGCGCGCTGGGGCCGGAACACGCCGGCGGGCTGGCTGCGGCGGCCGAGCGGTACGGCACCGCGTGGCTGCGCCAAGTCGTCGACGGCTGGTTCGGCCCGCGGAACCGCTACGAGCCCCACCGGTACGAGTGGACCGAGAGGCTGCCGGATCTATGCACGGCGCTGCGGGCCTCAGGCCCGGGTACAGCGGTGGCGCAGCTGCTGTTCGCCGGGCCTGGACCGCGGTGGACGGCGACCTGCGGCTGTCGTCCACGACCGGTCCGGCCGAGATCCGCCGCTCCCAGCTGGAGGCGCTGGGCCTGCCACTGCAACGCATCCTGCAGGCGGCCGGCCAGGAGCAGCGGGCCGAGATCCTGGCCGCGCTGCACGCCCAGGCGGATACGGTGCTGGATTGCCTGATGCCGATGCTGCGCCGTTCGGCGCAGACGCTGCCGACGGACGCCAGGCGCACGGCGGGTCTCGACGCGCTCGCGCGCGACTGCGCGAACCGGCTCCGCGCGATCGCCGCACGACAGCCGCGTGCCGCGGACGACTGGTCGATCGCCTGGACCGGTTGCGGCTGCGAACTGTGCGCCACCCTGGAGACGTTCCTTGGTTCCCGCTCACGGCGAGTCCTTGAACGGCCGCTGGCGAAGGACGGACGCCGGCACGTGCACACCAAAATCAACTCGGCCGAGCTCCCGGTACACCACCAGACCAGACGGCAGGGACGCCCGTACACCCTCGTGCTGACCAAGACCGAGCAGCTGTTCATCCGCGAGCAGAGCGCCCGCAGCCAGGCTGAAGCCGACCTGACCTGGCTGACCTCGGCCTGGAACGCGTAGTGCTCCAGAATTGCTTCACGCTGCCTTTCTCGGTCGGGTCGCCCAGCCAGCGAGCTGGCCTGGGCGGGCGCTGGCCGCGAGATTGCGCGCTACCTCACGAGCCCGCAGGGCCGCAAGCGCTACCAGGAGCGGACCTTCGTGTCCGTGGTGCCTGATAGCGTGCCGGGCATGCCGCACCGCGCCACTCCGCGCCGCACGGGCCACCTCTTGCCCCTGGCCGTCGCCGATGCCTTGTGGGCCGAGTTGATGGCCAACAGTGTGTTCCCGGCTGGGCAAGCGTTCACCGGCTTCCCTGCTGATCCGCAGGTGGGGTACGTGCTGCTCGGCGCACGTGCGGTGCCGACGGTGAAGGGAGTCGGCGGCCGGTGGCATGTTCAAGAGGCCGATGTGCGCCGGGCGGCCGAGGAGCTGCGTGCGGTCAGGGTGAGCGGGGTCGGCCTGGTCCGTGTCGCTCCTTTCCGCGGGTCACTGAAAGCGGGGCAGAGGGAGGGGCCGGCGCTGCGGTGGCGTCAGCGCCTGGGCCAGGAATGGGCCCGAGCCCGCGTCGATGCCGCCCCCGGGCGGTTGCTGCGCGGCAGCGACCATCTGCCGCATCTGGCGGGGATCGACTGGCGCCGGTCTCTGATGGAGCGGACCGGAGCGGAGGCAGAGAACACGTGGTGGCTACCTCGCACGCTGGTGAAGGTGCTGGACGCGGCCGAGCACTCCGAGGAGCGGTGGTTGCTGGCCGCGCGGACCTGCCAGAGGTGCGGCTCTGTGGCGGATCAGCCCGAGCAGTGGCGGGTCCAGGCCGGCAGCAGCTGGCAGACGATCTGCCCCGACTGCCGCACAACCACGCTGCGCCCGTACAACGGGGAGCTGGAAGGCCACGTCTACTCGGTGCTCAGCAAGAAGCGAGCCTCGCTGGAAGTGTCCGGGTGGAGGTGCGCCGTCTGCCAGGAAGCACCTGCCTTCGCGGTCGACCACTGCCACGAGCACGGCTACGTCCGCGCGCCCGTCTGCCAGTCCTGCAACACGCGGGAACGGCCGAACTACCTCTACCGCAACGACGTGTACGTGACCAGCCGTTACGCGTACCTCTTCCATACCCACGCCGAGGACTGGCTGCGGCACTGGCACCGCTGCCCCGGCTGCCGCGCCCGCACCACGCTGCCGTTGCCGCACCTGGCGGCACTGACCGCACTCCTGGTCGGCGAACCGCTGCGCCCGACCCACCGCGTGCCCCACAGCTCCCGCGGGCGCAAGCCCTGCGGTGAACTGCGTGCTTCCTGGACGGGCAGTCACAACGCTCCCGGCTCCTGCATGATCACCCTGAGTGTGGACTACTGTCCCAGCGGGGAGCACCGCATCCTGGCGCAAGTCCCCTACCGCGAAGCCGTCGACCGATTCCGCACCTGGCTGGCCGAGACAGCCCCGGCGGTGGCCGCTGCCGCGGGGCCTGGCCGCCACGACACCGTCCCCGCGCAGTTCCGGCCCGTCGTTCCGGACACCAGCAGCGAGGGCCTGGCGCTGTTCTGAACGTCGACTGCTGCGCACCCGCATCCTCGGCGGTGTCATCAACGAGTACTGCTATGCGGCTTGACATGCAGCAACGACCTTCCGAGCCCCACAGGTCCCGAAGGCCGCCGCCAGGGATGAACCCTGGCCGCGTCTCGGGAACGCTCGCGTTTCGCGGAGAGGCGGGCCCAGCCGTCAGCGGCTGGACCCGCCCTGACCGGCCGGCCCAAGGATGCCCGCACACCGGCTCAACGACACCCCGACCGGCCGGTTCCCCGCCGTTCGGCCGCCGGGGGCTACCGCTCGTCCTGGTCGTCGTCCACCGCGGCCGGGTCGCACAGCGGACGCAGGGCCCCCTCGGGCCGTCAGTCGGCCGCCGCGGCGCCGTCCACCCGGATCAGGCCGAGATCGGCCATGGCCTCCGCAAAAGCCGGGCCGTCCGTCTTGCTCCAGTCGGGGTCGTAGTAGGGGAACCGCTCGGCATCGTACTCGTGGCCGGCCCGCAGGAAGAGGTCGATGTAGTCGTGGGCGGCCCGCCGCTCGACTTCGGTCCCCGGGACCGCGACGTACGACACGCTCCACTGCGCCCGGAGCCTTCCGAACAGGGACGCGTGCCAGAGTCGCACGTCGAACACGATGAGGTCGCCCGGCCTGCAGTCCAGGCTCGTCCCCGGCCACCAGTCGGCCTCACCGGCTTCGTCCAGGGGGCTGCCCGCCGGCCAAGCCGCCCGGTAGTCGGCGAGCTGGTCGCTGAACTCGTCGCGATGAGAGCCCGGAATCACTTGGAGCGCGCCGGAGTCCGCGGTCAACGGACTGAAATAGGTGATCATCTTCACGGCGCGCAGCGCAGGATCAGCGGCATCCCGATGCCATGGGGAGGCGTCGTTGTAGAGCATCCCCTTGGCCGGCTTGGGCATGACCGGGCCGTCGAGCAGGGCCTCGCCGAGCTCGACCAGACGGGGTCCGGCGACAAGACGCCGGCTCGTGGCGCTGCCCTCCCCCATCAACGGCAGGTAGTACCCCATGGAGCCGGTGACCACGTCGGGGATCTCGGTGGGCAGATCGTAGGCACTGGCGAGTTGCGCCGTCACCTCGGCTTCGAGGGAGGCGGCGGTTCCGGCGTCGAAGAAGCCTTCCAGTTTGAGGAAGCCGAACTGCCGGTAGGAGGAGAGCTGGCGGGGGGAGAGAACGTGCTGGGTCACGACGACACCTCTGATGTCACGACCGATGCGGCCGACGTGGATGGTGCGGCCGACGTCGCGTCCGGTACAGGCGATTCCGGCTTTCGGTACTCCGGCGTGGACATGCCGCCCAGCCGGTATCTCAGGGTCGGCGTCTCGGTGCATCCGACGGGGATGTCCAGCCGGCGGATCTGTTCCAGCAGGATGTCATCCTCGCCGACCCGCGCCTGTATCTCCGCTTCGCTCCGGGTGCGCCGGAATGTCAGCAGGCGCAACAGATCGCGGCGCAGCAGCCATGCCCCCATGTCGACCATGCCGTTCAGGCCCGCCGCGGGGATCACGGCGCGGTCCCGGACGATCGGGCTGCCGGGTTCCAGCACCCGGACCGCGGACAGCTGCTCGAACAGCTCGGCGGCGGCCTCAGAGGGCGGCAGCCATGGGAAACGGTCCACGGTGGCGAGCGAGCCGGAATGATCGATCAAGGTCCGCCACGAGTGCGCCGCCGGATAGCCCGCGTCGGCGACGGCCAGCAGGCTGGACAAGTGGTCGGGGTCCCATTCGTTGTCGTCGTCGAGGAAGGCGATGAAGTCCCCGGTACACCCGGCGGCCGCCAGCTCCCGGAGGGCCGCGATCCGCGCGAAGGGCTCGTTCGGCAGCATGCCGTCGGCGCCCAGGGTGACCACGGCACAGCCCGTGTCCGCGACGGCCGCCGGGACCCGGTCCGCGTCCACCCACACCGTCAGCCTGACCTCGGCATCGACATCCTGCTTCGCCACGCCGGCCAGGGCTGCTTCCAGGGTGTCCCGATCTCCCCTGGTGACCATGACGACCTCGATGGTCGGACGGTCCCGCGGCAGTGCGGGCCGGAGAGCGGCCGGTTCCCGGTCGAGTCCCCGGAGTGTGGCCGCCAGATGGACCAGCCGGGACTCGTCGGCGAGGAAGGCGTGGTGCGGCACCACCACGTATTCGCGGTGCCAGGTCCGGGAGTGGGGCAGAGGTACTTCGGGGGCCCGCAGAGCGGCGTACTGCTTGATGGTCTCCGGCAGGTACAGCGGCCCTTCGACGACCGGCGGGTACACCGAGTCGAGGATCAGGCCGGTCTGCTCCTCCACGGCCGCGACCACCTCGGCCGGACTACCGACACCGGCCGGGACGCGCACCGCGACGCCGTAGAACGCTCCGCCGGCGACGGCGCTCCGGTCGGCGGCCATCGACCACCGGCTCCCGTCGAGGGCCCCGGCCAGGATCGCGGCTCCCTCCGCACGGCGCCGCGCCTGCCGGTCGAACCTGGCCAGCTGGTCGACGAGCAGCGCCGCGGCGAACTCGGGCGGCGAGTGGTTGGCCCCGTGGAGCAGGTGCGCCGGTTCCAACTCGTTGGCAGAGGTGCGCGACACCACATCGGTGCGCCGGCGCGAGTCCATGACCAGCGACTCCAGCCGGGCCGCCGTCTCCGGGTCGTCGGTGAGGACCGCGCCGCCCTCGCCGCTGGTGATGATCTTCGTGGCCTGGAGGCTCAGGATGGAGACGTCGCCGAGCGAGCCGATCCTGCGTCCGTCGGCGGTCGCCCCGAACTGGGCGTGCGAAGCGTCCTCGACCACCGGCACCCCGGGGAACCGCGCCCGGGCCGCATCCACGTCGAAGTGCTGCGCGTACAGATGGATGCCGAGGATCGCCGACGGCGTCTCGGCCAGGGTCGCGACGTCGCCGCACGGCGATTCGGGGGTGGCGTCGAAGAACACCGGCGTGGCTCCGACGCGCAACACCGAGGTGGCGCAGCTGACCCACGTGGTCGCGGTCATGGCCACGGTGTCACCGGGCCCGATACCCAGGGCGTGCAGCGCGGTCACGATCGCGCTCGATCCGCTGGTGACCAGGACACAGTGCCGGCGGCCGGACATCCGCGCCACGGTGGCCGCGGCGGCGACGTTCTGCGACTGCCAGATGCTCTTGCTGCCGCTGACGGCCAGCCGCCCGCTCTGCAGTGCCCTGATCACCGCCCGCTCGGTGTCCTCGTCCGCTTCAGGCCAGCGCGGCCAGCAGGAAACCTTTCGCCCGGACGACGGAGATGGTGCATTGTTCATCGGCGTCAGGTCCTATCCATCTGGATGGTGAATACAGCGCAAGACGTCTGCGTGAGGATGACGATGCGCCGGCCATAGGCGAACTGCCGACCTCGTCGACGTCAATATCGCGATTGACAATCTTCTGCTTGAACTGTGCCGCCGGCCTGCGTCGCAGAGGGTGGGTCCGGCTGGACAGAGCCAGTACACCAGCCACGGATCAACGTCAGATCAACAACGTGTACGCAAAGTTGTAGATCCGGAATTGATATTCCATCCATCGGCGACTGATTGGCTACGGGAAAGCCACTTTCACGACAACAACAGCGGGAACGAAGAGGGATGGACGTACGCCGATACGTGATCGACACCACCGTGTCGACGAGGTCGCGGAGGAATACCGGCGGCTCGCTCCCCGGCCCGCACCGCACGACGGCGTGCCGTGGCTGCGCAATTGCGACCGGCAGCCCGGGAGCGGCGTGCGCTGTCCGGCCGAGTCCGACGGCGACCCGGTCGGCATGCAGCTGGCCTCCCGCCGGGGCGCAACCCTCCGCCTTCGCACAGTCGGGTTCGACCACCGGCGGACCGAGGGCACCTACGCCTGTTTCAACCTCCTCCACGAGCCGGTCATCTGGGGCCTGCGCCACGCCGTCACCCGTTCTGCCTTCGGCAACGGGGCCGGAGCCGCTGCACACGGCGGGACGCCGGCCCGCCCCGCCGGCAGAGCACTGCCGGCCGGCGCCGGCCGATCGAACCCGAACGTTCCGAGAAGCTTTGGAGTCCTCACGATGAGCACCCAGATCGGCCGACCCCGCATCGCCGTCGTCGGCGGCGGAAGGATCGGTAGCACCCACGCCCGCAATCTCGTCGAGCTCGGAGCCGACGTCACGGTGGTCGAACCCGACCCGGCACGCGCCGCGGCGCTCTCGGCCGCACTCGGCTGCCGCGTCGTCCCGGATGCGGCCGGGCTGCCCGATGCGGACGGGGCCGTGGTGTGTACGCCGACCGATACCCATGCGGCCGTGGCCGCCGGCCTGCTGCCACTCGGGATCCCGGTGCTGCTGGAGAAGCCGTGCACGGCACAGCCGGAGGCCAGCGCACGCCTCGGCGCGCTCGCCGACGAGGCCGGGGTGGCCCTGCGGATCGGCTTCCAACGTCGGCTCTCCCCGGAGTACGCCGCACTGCAACGGGAGTACCGCGCCCAGCCCGACCAGTTCGGGTTCGCCGTGTTCACCAGCTTGGACGGGGCCCCGCCGCCCCAGGGGTACCAGGTCGCCGGCGGCAGCCTCGCCTTCGACCTGCAGATCCACGACATCGACCTGGTCCTGTGGCTCTTCGGGTCCGAGGTCGTCGAGGTCTCGGCGTCCCAGAGCGACGCCGGCGCGGCGGCCGACCTCCTGGTGACCACGTTGACGCTGGCCTCCGGGACGGTGTGCTCCGTGGTGAGCAAGCGGGCCAGTCCGGGCGGCTGCCAGGCCTATGCCGAGCTCATCGGCTCCCGCACGCTGCTGGACACCCGGCCGCTCACCGCCCCGGGCCCGCACCCCGATTTCCGGTCCCGGTTCGCCGCGGCGTACCGCGCCGAGATGGCGGCCTTCCTCGCTTTCGTCGAGGGCGGGCCGGACGAGCTGCCGCACTGGCGGGACGCGGTGGCCGCGGAGACGGTCTGCGCCCGGATCGACGAGGCGCTCAGTCCGGCGGGCGCCAACGCCGGGGCATCCGTTGGCTGAGAGCGGGTCGGGTCGGCGCGCGGCCCCCCGCGGGCGTGCGGCCCGGCTCGCGCCGACCGATCCGCTGCACGCCCGCTCGCAGGCCGGCGCGGGTGTCGGATGACAGCACCGGGTATCGCCACGGAATCCCGCGGCTCCGACGCACGACTGGGACGGGACATGTCCAAGGGCCCCTTCACGTTCGACATCATGGGACCGATCCGCACCGCTCTGAACGGCGCCCCGCTCCCCCTGGGCGGCCCGCAGCAGTGCGCGGTCCTCACACTGCTGCTGATCCGGGCCGGAGAGTCGGTCCCGCTCCACGAGATCAGCGACCTGCTCTGGCAGGACGACCCGCCGGCCACCGCGGCGAACGTCATACACCACCACATCAGTGCGCTGCGACGCATGCTCGAACCGGATCTGGGCCGGCGCGACGCCGGACGCTGGCTGCTGCGCAGCAGCGTCGGCTACCGGCTGGACGTCGATCCGGGCTCCGTCGACCTGCACGTGTTCCGCGGGCTCGTCGAACGCGGCCGCGACCGCGCCGCCCGATCCGACTGGGAGCAGGCGGCGAGTCTGTACCGCGAGGCACTCACGCTGCGGCGGGGCTCCGTGGGCACCGGCAGCCCGCAGAACGTCGCCAGCACCGCCTTGTTCCAGGCCGCCGAGAGCGAGTACGCCAAGGCGGTGGTGGAGGCCGCGCAGATCCACCACTGGATCGGCCACGGGCACTGGATGCTCCCACTGCTCCGGCTGACCGCGGAGCGCTATCCGCTGGACGAACAGCTCCAAGCCGCCCTGGTCCGCGCACTCGGCGCGGCCGGCCGCCAGGTCGAGGCGCTCGACATCTACCGGCGGATCCGGACCACGCTCTCGGAGGAGCTGGGCATCGAGCCCGGCGACGCGCTGCGCGCCGCCCAGACCGCGGTGTTGCGGCAGAGCGTTCGCACGGACGCCACCGCGGATCCGGAGGACACCACGCCCGCGCCGACCGCCGCGGCCCCGCACCCGCACCCGGCCCCGGCCCCGGCCCCGGCCCCGGCCCAGCTTCCGCCCGGCCTGCCGGTGTTCGTCGGCCGGGACGAGGAGCTGGCCCGGATCCTGGCCCTCGCGGCCGACGCCTCCGGCCCGGTCATCGCGACGATGAACGGTATGGCCGGGATCGGGAAGACCGCGCTGGCCGTGCACGCGGCCCACCTGCTGGCCGAGCGCTTCCCCGACGGGCAGCTCTTCGTGAACCTGCACGGCTTCGACGACTCGGCCGCGGCCCTCGCGCCCGCCGACGCGCTGAGCTGCCTGCTCGAATGCCTCGGCCTGCCGGCCAGGAACCTGCCCTCGACCATCCCGGGGCTGACCGGCAAATACCGCAGCCTTCTGGCCGACCGCAGGGTCCTGATCGTGCTCGACAACGCCAGGGACGCGCAGCAGGTCCAGCCGTTGCTGCCGTCGGCGCCCGGCTGCATGGCCCTCGTCACGAGCCGCAACGTGCTCGAACAGCTGCTGGTCACCCACAACGCCCATCCGGTGTCCGTGCCGCCGTTCAGCGTGGGAGAGGGCCGTGTCGTCCTCGAGCGGCACATCGGGCCGTCCCGGACGGCCGGCCAGGCGCGGGCCGTCGAGGCGATCGTCGAGTCCTGCCGCGGGGTGCCGATCGCCCTGGCGGTCGCGGCCGCACGCGCGTCGTTGAACCCGGGCCGGCCGCTGGAGTCGATCGCGGGAGAGCTGCGGACCGCGGCGAACAGCCTCGACGCCTTCTTCTCCCCGGATCCCGACCTCGACCTGCGCCGCGCCCTGACCTGCTCGTACCGGGTGCTCGACGACGCAACGGCCCGGCTCTTCCGGCGCCTGGGCGAGGGCGCGGACCGCCGCGTCCGGGTCGAGGCCGCAGCCGCGCTCGCCGGGTTGCCGGTGGCGCGCTGCCGGCAGTTGCTGGTCGGCATGGTCGCCGAGTCCCTGATCTCCGAGCCGTCACCGGGCTGCTTCGAGATGCACCGGTTCGTCGCCGACTACGCGCTCGAAGCCGAGCACCGCGTCGAATCGCCCGCGGCACAGGTCTCGCAGGCGGACTGCACGGGCGGCCGCGCCTGGCACCGCGCCGCGCCCGCCCACCGCCCGGCCCACCGGCTGGCGGCTCCGTCGTCCGGTTGACGCGCTGCGGCAACCGCCTCTCCCGCGCCTGGCGCCGGCCCGAGCCGGCGCCAGGCGCGGCCGCGCGGAGATCCCCGGGCCGCGCCGGAGCGCTGGGCGGACGAAGCACGTCGCACCGGTCCCCTACACGAGCACCGACGCCGCGCGCTGATACGCCGCCACGTCGGCGACGATCGTGGCCAGGTCGTGGCGCGGCCGGTAACCGATCTGCGCGAAGGCCTTGGCGCAGTCGGGCGCGCGGCTGGGCACCTCCTCGAAGCCTGGGCCGTAGGTCTCGTAGGCCTGCTGGTACTCGACATGCACGATCTCGCTCGACGACTGCGTGACGGCGACGACCCGCCGGGCCAGCTCGGCGATGTCCACCTGTTCGAGGCCGCCCAGGTTGAACGTCCCGCCGTGGGCGGTCTCGTCCTCGAGCAGCGCGACGAGCGCCGGGACGATGTCGAGCACGTGGCAGAAGCAGCGCCGCTGCGCCCCGCCGCCGTAGACCGTCAGCGGATCGCCCGCCAGCGCCTGGCCGACGAACCGCGGGACGACCATGCCGTAGCGTCCGGTCTGCCGCGGCCCCACCGTGTTGAACAGCCGCACCGTGACCGCCCGCAGCGCGTGCTTGGCCACGTAGCCGTAGGTCAGCGACTCCGCGACAGCTTTGGCCTCCGCATACGTCCAGCGGCTCAGCTGGGGCGGGCCCAGGACCTGGTCGTCCTGCTCGGTCAGCCGCGGCTTGCTGTTCTTGCCGTACACCTCGCTGCTCGACGCCATCAGGATCGGCACGTCGTGTTCGTGCGCGGCGGCGAGGACGCTCTCGGCGCCGCGGATGTTGGTCCGCAGTCCGCCGAGCGGGTCCTCGAGGATGTTGAACACCCCGACCAGGGCGCCGAGGTGGAACACCCGGTCAACCGTGGCGACCTCGCGTCGCACCAGTGCCTCGTCGCAGACGGAGCCGGTGACGGTGCGCAGGCGCGGGTGCCTGCGCACCGACGCCAGATTGGCCATGCTCCCGGTGGTCAGGTTGTCGAGGACGACGACTTCGTCCCCGGCCGCCAGCAGGTGTTCGGTCAGATGGGAGCCGATGAATCCGGCTCCTCCGGTCACGAGGCTTCTCATCGCGGTACAAGTTCCTCACCCGCGGGCACGCCCACATCGGTCAGTTCGGTCATCGGCCAGGGAATCGGTGTGCAGCGGAACGCCGCCGGTCCGGAGGTGCCGGGCTCGTCCTCGGTCAGGTCGAACTGGTGCAGTTCCCGGCGGAGCGGTGTGGTGGACTCCCAGTACGGGCGGTCGTACGCCGCCAGCGCCTCGCTCAGTTCGGGGTCCGGCGCGGGCACCGGCGCGGTGCTCACGCCGGACAGGACGAACACCTCCCGGCAGACCCGGTCCATCTCGGCCAGCACGCGGCTGAAGGTGCCGTCCGGGAAGTGGCGCCAGTAGTCGGTGATCACGCCGAGCGCGTAGTGCTTCCCGGCACCCGGGAGCCGGGTCCCGAGCAGCCGCAGGCGGCGTCCCGGGCCGTCTGGCAGGTCGGCCGGGTAGCACACGGTGTCCGGGGCGGGCAGGCCCGCCGGCCAGCCCTGCGGCGCGCCGACCAGCAGGACGGCGCCGTCCGCGTCCGTGATCCGGCGGGTCAGCCGGTCCAGGGCGGCCAGGCGGCCGCAGTCCGCGGTCGCGGCGTCCAGGCGGTCGGAGAACCGTTCCAGCGCGGGGATCAGGTCGCGGGAGTGGGCGATGTCGTAGCTGCACACCGCCTCGACGTCCAGGCTCGGGTATTCGCGCACGAGGATGTGTTCGTTGCGCCGGTCGCGCACCACCTCGCGGTTCCGGTCGCGCCCGTGCGGCTGGTGCAGGGTGATCGCCGCGGGGGCGAAGACCGTGGGCAGGCCGGCCCGGGCGAGCCGGTAGCCGAGTTCGATGTCCTCGATGCCCTTGACCTCGAACCGCGTGTCGAATCCGCCGACGAGGTCGAAGAACGACTTGGGCACGGCGGCGTTGAGCGTCCAGAAGAACGCCCAGTCGGCCGGGCGGGGCCGGGCCAGCAGCTCGGTGAGGGGATCGTGCAGCGAGGGGGTCCGGGCCAGCCGTGCGAAGACGGCGTCCGGATCGGAG
Source organism: Kitasatospora cystarginea (assembly GCF_039533515.1). Lineage (NCBI taxonomy): Bacteria > Bacillati > Actinomycetota > Actinomycetes > Kitasatosporales > Streptomycetaceae > Kitasatospora > Kitasatospora cystarginea. The sequence goes on from NZ_BAAATR010000007.1 coordinate 38,432, forward strand.
AAGTCCCAGTCCGCTCCGAGCTTCAGTCGCCATGCCGCCGGGGTCAGTTCGCGCCCGGCGCCGTATCCGCAGACAGCGACCGGGCCCCCGGCCTGGGCGTCGAGGTGGGCGCGCAGCAGGTCCGGGTGGCACAGGCAGTCGGCGTCGAGCAGGACCAGCAGCCCGCCGCGCGCCGCCGCCGCGCCCGTGTTGCGGGCCGCGCCCGCGCCCCGGGCGCGCTCGTGCCGCAGCAGCCTGATCCGGTCACCGTCGGCGAACTGCGCGACGGTCTCACCGACCGGCTCGTCGGACCCGTCGTCCACCACGATGATCTCGAACGCACCCGGGTCCAGGGTCTGGCGCGCCAGGCTGGCCAGGCAGTGCTGCAGGGCTCGCGTCCGGTTGTGGGCGGGGATGACGACGGTGATTTCGGGTTCTGCCATGCCTGGGGTTCCTTCCGGTCGGGGCCGTCGGCTCCTCTCGGAGCCGGTCGGCGTCGGCGGCGTGGGCCGGGCCGTGCGTGTCGGACACGACACCGGCCCGGGCTCGGATCAGGTCGATCCCGTCCGATGGCTACAGGACGGTCCGGTGGACTTCGAACGCCTCCGCGTGCCGCACGCCGATCGCGGCACCACGCAGGGTGGCGAGCGCTGCGATCGACTCCTCGCTGCGGATGTGCGGGGCGGGCCGGTGCTGGGACCGGTAGGCCCGCATCGCCGCCAGTTTGGCGTCGAGACGGCCGGTGATGTCGGCGTACGCGGTGGACAGCGGCAGCGGCTCGGACGACCACTGGATCTTGGACGACTCGTAGCTCATCACGTGCGGGACGAGCCACTTGCCGAACTGGGAGCCGATCGGCCGGGCCGCGGCGAAGCCGGCGGCGAAGGTGGCCGCGTGGTCCTGGTCGTAGTCCCGGCCGCTGGGCAGCAGCAGCAGGTCCGGGCGGCGCCGGTCCAGCTGCTCCTGGAACTCGTCGACCAACTCGCGGCGGGGGAGCGTGTCGAGCCGCTCGTTGAGCTGCCGGTCGCCGTGGACGACGGTGTAGCTGAAGCCGAGCAGCGCACTGACCTGTTCGATCTCGGCCAGCCGCGCCTGGTAGGTGACCGGCTCGTCCAGCCCGTAGTGCGCCATCCCGTCCACCGACAGGTACACCACGTGCACCTCGCCGCCCGCTGCGGACACCGAGGACAGCAGCCCTCCGCAGCCGAGCACCTCGTCGTCCGCGTGCGGCGAGAGCACCAGCACGCTATCGAAATTCCTCAAAGTTCCGGCTCCTTTCCTTGTCGCTGTCAGGGCCCCCGCTGCCGTCGGCGGCGTCGGCGAGCAGCGTTCTGATCGATGCGGTCGACACGAACGGGAGGCCGGCCAGGGCGGCGAGGGGCTCGGGCCCCACGGCGGCGAGCGCGGCCAGGTCCTCGAAGGTCGGCGGCGTGTCCGGCTCGTCGGTGAGCGCGTCCCAGGCGCGCAGCCGGCGCCCGAGCTCGACCACCGGCTCCGGGCCGGGGCCCACCGCCGCGACGGCGTGGGCCCGCAGGGCCGCGGGCGTCTCGGGCGTCCCGGAGGAGAGCGCCCCGACGGCGTGCATGTGGTCGAGCACCGCGACCAGCCGCCGCCGTGACTCCTCGTCGAGCCGCGCGTCGCGGGGTCGGCCGAGCAGCGCGGCCACGTCGTACGGCACCGGCAGCGCGGCCGGATCCGGGTCCGGCCGGCGCCGCCAGTACGGCGGGGTGAGGTGGTAGAGCTCTGCGAGGTGCCGGCGCAACCGCGGCCAGGGGTACTCGTCGAGCACGCACCGGACCTCGACGGTGTCACCGGGCGGCTCGGGCCGGTACACCTGGACCCCGTCGCGGGCGGCCAGCACCGTCTGGTCGCTCACCGTGCGGCCGTCGCCGGCCGGCACCCACGCCCGGGGCGACGGCGTGTGCCGGTCGGCGGTGACGGTCAGCACGACGTCGGCGGCGAACACCGCGGCGCGGGTCCACCACTCCGCCGCGTCCAGGCTCGCGTCACCGTGCCGGTACTCGATCGAGTCGCCGGCCCGGCCGACCGACCTGGCGATCTTGAGCGCCGGGTGCGCCAGGCGGCGCTTGAGGTCGTCCCGCAGCTGTCTGATCCGGGTCGCGTCCACCGGCGGCGGCCCGGGCAGCGGCTGGCAGAACCGCGTGCCCCGGTGCGCCTCGGCCCGGATCGAGGTGCCCAGGCGGAAGTGCAGCCACTGCCGGGCCTGGAAGCGGGCCAGGTGGCGGGCGTGCAGGGCGGTGTCGGTGCCGAAGGGGACCCCGACGTGGACGTGGCCACCGGCCCGGACGCTGGTGTAGCCGCCGCAATCGCGGATGATCGCGCACACCGCGACGAGGTCTTCGTACGCCTGCGGGGTGTCCCGCAGGATCGGCGAGACGACTTCGCCGTCTCCCTCGGCCTCCTCCAGCTCGACCCGCCAGGTACGGCGGTCCTCGCTGTAGGGCTCGGCGCCGTCGGGCCCGCGGTCGGCGCCGTGCTGCCGCACCCGGGCGTCGCGGGCGAGCCCGCGCGCCCGCAGCAGTGCGGCGATCGCGTCGATCTGCGGGGTGCTGAGCAGCGTTCCGTCCGCCGCCCGGGCGCCGCGGCCGGCGTGGAACTCGATCTCCACGCCGCGGGTGACCAGCCTCCCGGCGCCGCCGAGCAGCCGCCGGTACTCGGTCTCCAGCGGCGGCAGCCCGGCCCGCAGCCGGCGGGCCACCCGGTGCGCCGCCTCGTCGAACAGCCGGTGGTCGCCCAGGTAGGAGCAGGCCGGCCGGGCGGGCAGCAGCCGGCGCAGCTGATCGCGCACCTCTGCCGTCGTCATCACGGCCGGCCGGCCCTCGGCCGGCTCCAGATGCGGCGGCAGGCCGCGGGGCAGCAGCCGGTCCTGGTGATCGGCGAACCTGGGGACGGCGCCGGCGTGCGGCGGGTGGGACCGCCACGCGTCGGCCCGTTCGTCGGCGCCGTCCGCCCACTTGAGCCGGACGCCGCGGCGCAGGTCCGCGACGACGTAGCCAGGCGCGGGCACGTGCACGGATTCGCCCAACCGCGCCGCCAGTTCGGCTGCCCACCCCGGCTCCACATCGGAGGCGGCCAGGCACACCTCGAAGCCCGCATAGCCGTGCTCGCGGAGCAGCGCGGCCACCTCGCCCGGTGCCGGAAGCGGTGCGCCGTCCCGCAGGGTGACCAGGCACAGGCCTTCGGGTCCGGTCACGCCGTGCACCTCGATTCCGGACACCGGGCCGGCCTGCCCCTGCGCCACGGTCACTCCGATCCGCGCAGCACGCCCCAGGTGTGGTGGACACACCTGACTCCGCCGTGGATCCGGACGGTGAACCCGCGCTCCCGGGCCCCCGTGCACAGCAGCCCGTCCCAGCCCATCGTCTCCTCCCAGTCGAACAACACCGGTGTCTGCGAGACGACGGCGTTGGCCCACACGGTGCAGGCGCCGCCGACGCAGCCCACGTCGAGTGGCTCGTCCGGCAGCTCCTCCCACGGGATCGGCGCGCCCCAGCCGCCCTCGGGCCCTGCCTTGCCCCCGCAGACGTAGCGCCCCTCGACCCGGTCCCAGGCCGCGGAGATCGCCGCGAGCGGCGTGCCGCTCGGGCGCGAGTACTCCTCGACGAGCCGGCGCACGGCGTCGGCCGGCGGGTCGATGTCGTCCTCGAGCGTCAGGATCAGGTCCTCCTTGATCCTCGGCAGGACCGAGGCGTAGAGGCGGGCCACGTGCAGATTCCGCTCCCGCTTCAGGTACCACTCGTCCGGCGACGGCTGGTACACGGTGCCGTCGACGGTGAAGTCGAGGTGCTCGAGCCCACGGGCGGCCTGGATCCCGACGCTTGCGGCCCGCAACCGCTCGGTGAACTCCGGATAGCGGCTGTTGTCCACCACGTAGAGCGAGGTCCGGGCGGGCAGCTCGGTCTTCAGCAGCACCTCCTCCCACCGGGAGAAGGTGCTCTCGCGCCCGGCGTGCAGCGAGACGATGGCAAGGGAGCGCTTCTGCCAGGCGTCAGCCGTGGCGTCGGCCTCGGACCGCGGCAGCAGCGGTGCCGCGAAGCTGACGGCGCGCCAGCCGGCGGCGGTCAGATCCAGGCAGAGCGCGTGGTCGAGCGACGCGGGCCCGTCGCACCGGTCCGGCCACCATCCCACCAGCTCGGCGGCGGCACGCCGCCAGACCGAGGCCGGCTCGATGCCGTCGGCCACGCGCAGCGCCCAGTAGTCCCGCTCACCGTCCTCGCTGCCGGGCGACAGCACCGCGACGTCGGACGGCGCGGAGCACACGGCCTGCTGGGCGGCCGCGAGCAGACCCGCCGGAACGACCGCGTCGACGAACACCGCCCAGCGGGCGTCCGTCGCGGCCCAGCCCGCGGTGCGGGCCTGCGCCCGGCTCGGCCAGTCACCGGCCAGGACCGTCCAGCCTTCGGGCACCTCGAGGGGGGCCGGAGCGCCGAAGCCGAGCAGGATCCGCTCGGCGGGCGCCGAAACCTGGGCGTCGACCGCGGCCAGCACCGCGCCGAGCCCGCCGGGACCACCGGCGTCCGCCGTGACGATGACGGCGATCTCGGGGGCCGTGGTCACGCCGCGCTCACCCCGTGGTCGGAGAGCACCTTGGCCAGGGCGTCGACGCAGTCCTGGATGTCCTCGGGCTCGGCCGCCGGGTGGACAGGCAGGCAGAACGCCGTGCTCGCGCACAGGTCGGAGTTCGGGCAGGTCTCGTTGGAGGGGTTGCCCGCGAATATGGGCTGGCGGGTGAGCGGGATCGGGTAGCGGCGCTGCGCGGGGACCCCCGCCTGCTGCAGCTCGGAGACCAGCGTGACGACGTCGAGGACGGACGGGTCGGTGGTGAGCCGCAGGGTGTACTTCCACGGCGCGGCCACCCCGCCGGGCACGACCTTCGGCAGCGAGAGGCCGGGCAGCTGCGCGAGGCCTTCGTCGAGCAGGGCGCCGTTGCGGCGGCGCGCGGCGACGAAGTCGTCGAGCCGGCCCAGCTGCACGAGACCGACGGCCGCCTGCGGCGAGGTCAGCCGGTAGTTGTAGCCGACCACGGCGTGGTGGAACAGCCCGGGGCCGGCCGGCACCAGGCCGTGGTCCCGCAGCGTGCGCAGCGAGGCGGCCAGGTCCGCGTCCGCCGTCAGCAGGGCTCCGCCCTCGCCTCCGGTCGTCATCGTCTTGTCCTGCCAGAAGCTGAAGCAGCCGACGTCGCCGACCGAGCCGACCCGGCGGCCGTCGATCTCGGCGCCGTGGCCCTGGGCGGTGTCCTCGACGAGCTTGATCCCGTGTCGGCGCGCCATCTCCGCCAGCTGCCCGACCGGCGCCGGGTAGCCGTTGAGGTGCACGGCGATGACGGCCTTGGTGCGCTCACTGATCTTGGCCTCGGCGTCGGCCGGGTCGATGCAGTAGGTGTCCGGGTCGATGTCCACGAAGACGGGGGTGGCGCCGAGGTAGGCAATGGGAGAGGCGGACCCCACGAAGGTGTAGGCCGGCACCAGGACCTCGTCGCCCGGGCCGATGCCCAGCGCCGTGAGCGCGAGGTGGATGGCGCTGGTGCCGTTATTCACGGCGATCGCGTGCGGCGCCGAATGCCACTGCGCGTAAGCCTCTTCGAACTCGGCGACGTGACGGCCGGAGTTCTGTGAGAGCTCGTTGGTCAGCAGGACGGCGGCGGCGGCGTCCACCTCCTGCGGGCCCAGCTGAGGCCAGGACGGGAAGTTCTTCGTACGTACGGCGGACACGTCTCTCCCAGCGGGTTCGAAGGTGAGAAGGGAACGGTTCACAACCGGCTCCGTCCCGGCCGCTGAGCTTAGGCACGGGCACTGGTGGAGGAATGAACGCCGTCTGTCGGCGGCGTTCAGAGCGCGGTCAGAGCTTGATCACTGGACTTCCCTAACGTTCTCGCCAAACATCCGAGAGATTGGCGTCTTCGTGGAGCAGGGACTTGCGCCGGTGCCGGAGGGCCCGAGGCGGCCTTACCGGGACCAGTGGGAAGCGGCGGTCGCCGAGGCCTACGCGGACGAGCTCGACGTCGCCGACGTCTCGATCGACACCGCGTTCAGCACATCCGGCGACGACGAAGCGGCCGCCCGCATCGCCGACCGGCTGTTCGAGACGACCCGCGCCCGGCTGCCCCGGGCCGAACTCACCGCCCGCGACACCGTCGAACGGGTCGCCGCGTACCTGCGCGAGCGCGCGCCGTCCGACCGCTGCCTCCAACTGCCGGCCGATTTCGATCCGCATGCTCCCTCGCTGTTCTACTTCCACTCCGCTTCCGGCACGGCGATGGCCATCAGGACCCTGCGTTCGGTGCTGCCGGTCCAGTCGGTCGGCGTGCGCGCCGCCGGGCTGGAGGGCGAACGCGAGGTGCCCCGCAGCATCGAGGAGTTCGCCTCGATCTACCTGGAGGAGCTACTGCGGCTGCCGGCGGAGCAGCCGTATCTGCTGTGCGGCTTCTCGACCGGTGGCGCGATCGCCTTCGAGGTCGCCTGCCGGCTGCTGGCGGAGGGTCGGCGCGTCGCGATGCTCGCCCTCATCGACAGCCAGCCGCCGGACCCCTCGCTCGCCGCGGGGGTGTCCTCGGAGGAGGTCCTGATCGGCGGCAGACTGCAGGAGTTGCTCCGCCGGATCGGCGTCGACGTGCCCTACACCATCACGGTCGGGGACGCGGGCGTCGTCAGCAGCCTGAAGGAGGCCCGCGTGCTCGCGGAGACGGTCGGACCGGAGGTCCTGCGGCGCCAGCTGGAGGTCTTCGCCCGCACCCTGCGCGCCGACCGGTTCTACCACCCCGGCTACTACGCCGGAGACCTGCACTACTTCAACGCCCACATCGCCGACGACCTGGTCGGCAACTGGGAGCCCCACGCCCGGCGCGTCATCCGCCACCGCGTCGAGGCCGACCACCACGAGTACTCGATCTTCCCCGACCCGGGATTCCGCACCGAGTTCGTGGACGCGGTCCGCGACGCCTTGCCAGAAAGGCCGTGACAGGCATGATCGAGAGCACTCCGTCCGCACCGCCCGCGCAGCAGCGTCTGAGCAGCCACGTCGAGTGGACCGAGGCCCGCGTCGAGAACCACGAGCTGAACCTCCGTGAGTTCGAGCAGCGGGCAACGCTCCTGCACAGCCTGCCCCGGGTGCTGTTCGTGGAGCTGACCGAGAACTGCAACCTCTCCTGCCCGATGTGCCGCTCGGCCGGCAAGTTCGACCGCTCCCGCAACATGAGTCAGGAGCTGTTCGACCGGATCGCGCGCGAACTGTTCCCCACCGCCGAGATCGTGGACCTGCGCGGCTGGGGCGAGAGCACGATTCTGAAGAACTTCCCCCGGTTCGTCGACCAGACCCTCGACTACGGCTGCCGGGTCCGCATGGTGACCAACCTGACGGCGTTCCACGAGGCGACGTGGCGCAAGCTCGTGCGTTCCGGCGCCCTGATCTCGGTGTCCTTCGACGCCGGCGAGCGCGAGACGTTCGGGAAGGTCCGCCGCGGCGCCGACATGAACGTGGTGCTGCGCAACCTGGAGGTGCTGGTCGACGAGGCACACGCCAGCGGAGTGGGCACCGGCAACATCCACCTCAACGTGACCGTGCAGCCCGCGGCACTCGACGAGCTGACCACCATCGCCAAGCATGCTGCACGGCTCGGCGTCGGCATGCACCTCAGCCCGATCACCCTCCCGGACGGGCATCCGGACCAGCTGCTGCACCACCGTCCCGACGTGTTCCGCGCGCTCGCCGAACTGGCGGAGGTAACCGAGTCCACCGAGGTGGACGTTCAGCTCAACACGGCGCTGGACGAGCTGTGGGCCGACGACGACACGGCGAACAAGACCTGCACGCATCCGTGGATGTACCTGTACGTCAACTACCGCGGCGGCGTGGGCTTCTGCGACCACCTGATCGGCTCGCCCGCGGAGCACCATCTGGTCGGCGATCTGAACACCTCCGGCCTGCGCGAGATCTGGAACAACGAGCAGTACCTGTCGTTGCGCGCCCAGCACGGCGCCGGCCGCGAGCACATCGACCCGAAGTTCGAGGACTGCCGGTGGTGCTACCGCAACCGCTACCTGGACTTCGACCACGAGTCGTACCAACCGTACGAGCAGCACCGGACGCGGCTGACCCGCTCCCTGTGCGCGTCCTTCGTGCCCGGTCCGGCGACCGCGCCGCCGGGGAGCCGGCTGCTGCCGTTGTCCGTCCACCCGGCGCCCGCTGCCGAGGGGGACCAGTGACGGCGCCGCGACGGCCCGCGTGGCCGGAGACGGACGAGCGCTCCCACCTGCTTCCGCTGGCCGGCTCCGACTGGGCCGTGTGGCGTGACGTCGTGCTGCGCGGCGCCGGCTTCCCGGTGACCGAGGCGGGCCGGCTCTCGGCGCCCGGCCTGGCGCAGGCCGCCGGTCTGCCGGACCAGGAGTTCGACGAGCTGTGGAAGGCGGAGCTCGAACGGCTGGCGGACTCGCTGCGCGAGGTGGCGGCCGACCCGCGGTTCCGCGAGGCCGTCGCCTGGCAGAACCCCGCCGCGGTGCGCAGCGCCGTGGACAAGGTCGGCCGCCCGGCCGAGCCGGGCCGCACCACAGAGCTCAAGCATCTGCAACTCGTCGCCAACTACCTGCAGCGGTACACGGTCAAGAACGACACCATCGGCTTCTTCGGCCCGGCCGCCTGGGGCCGGTTGACCGAGTCCGACCGGCCGATGGACTGTGCCGGCGGGCCCGGCCTGCTCGCCGACCGCACGGTCTACTTCGAGAACTGGGCGATCGACACGCTCGCCCGGCGACTGTCCGACCAGCCCGGCATGCGTCCATGGCTGCGGCCGGTGCTCTCCGGCGGGGTGTTCGTGGACGACGACCGGCTCCTGCGTCCTTACCGGGAACCCGTCGAGCTGCCGCCCGGCGTCCTGTCCCTGCTCCGGATGTGCGACGGATCGCGAACCCTCGCCGAGCTGGCGGCGCGGCGGGACACCTCGACGGTCGACTCGATCGTCGAGGAGCTGCGGCCGTGGCTGGACGACGGCGTGGTACGGATGGACCTGAGCGGTCCGATCGAGGCGCATCCCGAACGGACGCTGCGGGAACGGCTCGCCCTGGTCGGCGACCGAGAGCCGCGCGAGCGCGCGCTCGCCGCGCTCGACGAGCTGGAGCGCGGCCGGGACGCGGTCGCCGCGGCGGCCGGCCGGCCGGACCGGCTGATGGCCGCCACCGCGGCGCTGGACGAGGCGTTCCTGCGGATCACCGGCAGCGACGCCGTACGCAGGCACGGCGAGATGTACGCCGGGCGGACCCTGGTCTACGAGGACACCAGGCGCGACGTGGATCTGGAGATCGGACGACCGGTGCAGGCAGCGATCGGCGGGCCGCTCGGCCTGGTGGCCGACAGCGCCCGGTGGTTCGCCGGCCGCGCCGGCCGCAACTACCTGGACCTGTTCGGTTCCCTGCTCGACCGGCACAGCCGCGCCACCGGCCGCGACCGCCTTCCGTTGTCCCAGCTGCTGGGGATGGCCACCCGGCAGCTGACGACCCGCGGCGGGCCGCCGGAGCCGGTGGCAGACGCGGTGTCCCGGCTGCAGGCCAAGTGGGCGCGGATCCTCGAGCTACCGGACGGCGCGCGGCGCCACGAACCGACCGTCGAGTCGATCCGGGACGCGGTCCGCCGGGAGTTCCCCGCGACCGCCCCGTTGTGGTCCGCGGCACGGCACCACTCCCCCGACCTGATGATCGCCGCGGCCGGGCTGGACGCGGTGCGCCTCGGGCGGTTCACGGCGGTGATGGGCGAGCTGCATCTGGCCACGAACACGCTCGAGGCCCGCCCCTTCGTGGAGCGGCACGCGGACGTCGGCCGGCTGCTCGAAGCCGCGGAGCGCGACCACGCCGGCCGCCGCTGGTATTCGGTGCCCAGCAAGGACTCACCGCTGGTCAACTCCCGCAGCTACCCGGCCGCGCTGCTCTCGCCGCACTTCCGGTACTGGTGCCTGCACGACAGCGACACCGGCGCGCCCGGCCCGGTGTTCCCGTCCGCCGCGTTGGAGGTGTGCCGCGAGGACGGGCGCCTGGTGGTGGTCTCGAAGACCGGCGAGGGACCGTGGGACCTGCTGGAGGTGCTCGCCGAGCAGGTCTCCGCCGCGATCGTGGGCGCTTTCCGCCCGCTAGCGCCGGCCCGGCACCTGCCGCGGATCTCGATCGGCCGCCTGGTGGTCCAACGGGAGGCCTGGAGCTTCGAGCCGGCCGAGCTGGAGTGGGCGTTCGCCAAGACCGCGGCCCGGCGGTTCCGGGAGGCGCAGAAATTCCGGGAGGCGCACGACATGCCGGTGCGGACTTTCTGCCGCGTGCACACCGAGCGCAAGCCGACCCTGACCGACTTCAGCAGCGTCCTGATGCTCGAGCAGACCGCGCGCGCGGTGCGCCGGGCCGCGGCGGACACCGCCGAACGCCGGAGCGTGACGATCTCGGAGATGCTGCCGGACCTCGGCCAGACCTGGCTGACCGACGCCGCCGGCGCGCCGTACACGGCCGAGCTCCGGATGGTGCTCGTCGACCCGCTCGGCACCGAGGGAGCCCGACTGTGACCCCTGCGGCCATCGAGGCGTCCGGGCTCGGCCGGTCGTTCACCGTGGCGGAACGGGACGCCGGGCTGCGCTCGGCGGTCGGCGTCCTGGTCCGCCGGCGCAAGCAACAGGTGCACGCCCTGCAGGACGTGGGCATCCGCGTCGAGCCGGGAGAGATCGTCGGCATCCTCGGCGCGAACGGGGCAGGAAAGACCACCCTGCTCAAGCTGCTCTCCGGCCTGCTCCACCCCTCGGCGGGATCGGTGCGCGTACTCGGCCACGATCCGGCCCGGCGCGAGCCGGCCTACCTGCGCCGCATGGCGCTGGTCATGGGCAACCGGTACCAGTTGCAATGGGATCTGCCCGCCGTCGACTCCTTCGAGCTCAACCGGGCGATCTACCGGATCCCCCGCGAGCGTTTCCGGCAGACCAGGGACGAACTGGTCGAACTGCTGGACCTCGGCGACCTGGTGCGCAAGCCGGTACGCAACCTCTCGCTGGGCGAGCGGATGAAGATGGAGCTGGTCGGCTCGCTGCTGCACCGGCCGGAGATGCTGTTCCTGGACGAGCCGACCCTCGGCCTGGATGTCGCCATGCAGCGGCGGATCCGGACGTTCGTCGCCGAATACAACCGGACCCGATCCGCGACCGTGCTGCTGACCAGCCACTACATGGCCGACATCGAAGCGCTCTGCCAACGGGTCGTGGTGGTCCACTGCGGCCGGGTGCTCTACGACGGAGACCTGTCGCGGCTCGGCGAGCGCTTCGCCGCGCACCGCGACATCGAGGTGACGCCGACCGATCCCGGCGTGGACCTGAGCGGGTTCGGCGAGTGCCGGCCCGCTTCCGCCGGGCGGTTGCGGGTCCGGGTCGAGGCGGCACGGGTGCCGGAGGTGACGACCCGGCTGCTGGCCGGGGGTGGGGTCACGGACCTCACGGTGACACGGCCCGCGATCGAGGACGTCATCGAGCACATCTTCACCTCGGACGCGGTCGACCTGCGGGTCGACGGCGCCGACCCGGCGGGCCGCGGCGCCCCGGCCACGGCGGCGGCTCCATGACGGCCGGGGGCGCGGCGGGCCGCGTACGGGCGCTGGGCGCCTTCTACGCGGCCGCAGGCCGGCAGTCGATGACCCAGCAGCTGACCTATCGCGCCAGCAGCCTGCTGCTGATGGTCGGCATGCTCACCGAGCCGGTGATCTACCTGGTCGTGTGGTCGGCGATCGCCCGCTCCCAGGGCGGATCCGTCGACGGATACACGCCGGGCACCCTGGCGGCCTACTACATCACCTGGACCCTGGTGCGGAACATGAACGTCGGCTACGCGCCGGCCGGGTTCGAGCACCGGATCACCACCGGCCGGATGTCGGGCCGGATGCTGCTGCCGATCCATCCGATCCACTACGACCTGGCCGGCTTCGGCGGGGCCAAGATCGTCTGGATCGCCCAGTGGCTTCCCGTCGCCGCCGTGCTCGTCCTGCTGTTCCACCCGACGGCGCATCCGACCCCGGCCGGTGTGCTGGTCTTCCTGGTGTCGATCTGGGCGGCGTTCGTCATCCGCTCGCTGTTCCTGTGGCTGATCGGGCTGGTGACGTTCTGGACCACCAGGGCGAGCGCGCTGTTCGAGCTCTACCTCCTGTTCGAGCTGCTGCTGTCCGGACGGCTGGTGCCGCTCACACTGCTGCCGCAGTGGATGCGGAGCGCGGCCGGGTGGTTCCCGTTCGAGTGGACGTTCAGCTTCCCGATCAACGCACTGATCGCACCCGGCCCGGCCCCGCGGCTCCTGGCAGGGCTGGGCGTCCAGGCGCTGTGGATCGGCGTGGGAGCGCTGCTCGTGGCGGTGGTTTGGCGGCGCGCCGTGCGCCGGTTCACCGGGGTGGGCGCGTGAACATCCGACTGGCCGCGCTGTACCTGCGCCTGCTGCTGCTCAACGAGATGCAGTACCGGGCGAACTTCCTGCTGCGCATCGTCACCTCCGTGCTGTCCCTGGGCACCGCGGTGATCACACTGGCTCTGGTCTTCCGCCAGGTCCAGCGGCTGGACGGCTGGGACCTGGACCAGCTGGTGGTCCTGGCCGGCGTCTACACCACCCTCAGCGGCTTCACCCAGATGCTGGTGATGCCCAACGCACTGGCCTTGTTGACGGACATTCAGGAGGGCACCCTCGACGCGGTGCTGCTCAAGCCCGCCGGTGCCCTGCTGGCCGTCAGCGTGCGCTCGTCGAAGGTGTGGCAGGGGCTGGACGTGGCGATCGGCCTGGCCACGACGGCGACCGGTGCGGTGCTCTCCGGCGGCGTGGGCCTGTCGGCGGTCCCGGTCTTCGCCGTCACGCTGCTGTGCGGGGCCGCGCTGATCTACAGCTTCCTGATGTCGATCGCCATCAGCGCGTTCTGGTTCGTGAAGTTGGACAACGTCGCCGAACTGTTCTCGGGCCTGTTCCAGGCGGCACGCTGGCCGGTCGGCCTCTACCCCGGGTGGATGCGGATCGGGCTCACGGTCGTGATCCCGATCGGCCTGGCCGTCACGTTGCCCGCCGAAGTCCTCACCTCCCGGGCGACCGGGGCGGGCCCGGCCGCGTTGGCCGCATTCGCCGCCGCCGGCCTCGCCTTCACCCGGTTCCTGTGGCGGCGCGGTCTGCGGCGCTACTCGGGTGCCTCAGCCTAAGACCTCGTACGGAGATCCTGTGGACATCAGCCTCTTCTATTTCGCCGACGACGCGTCGCGCACCGACCAGGGACGCTACGACCTGCTGCTCGACGGGGCCCGGCTGGCCGACGACGCGGGTCTGCACGCGGTGTGGACACCGGAGCGGCACTTCCATCCCTTCGGGGGTCTCTACGCCAACCCGGCGGTCACCGGCGCGGCGGTCGCGGCCGTCACCCGCCGGGTCGGGGTGCGGGCCGGGAGCGTCGTGCTGCCGCTGCACGATCCGATCCGTGTCGCGGAGGAGTGGGCCATGGTGGACAACCTGTCGAACGGGCGCGCCGCGCTCGCTTTCGCGTCCGGCTGGCACGCGGTGGACTTCGCCCTGACCCCCGAACCCGAGACCGCCTACCGGGAGCGCAAGACCACGCTGGCGCAGCACATCGAGGTGGTGCGCAGGCTGTGGGCCGGCGAGGAGGTCATCCGGCTGGATGGCGGCGGCGAGCGGGTCGGCGTCCGGATCTATCCCGCACCGGTGCAGCCGGACCTGCCGTTCTGGATCACGAGCTCCGGCCGCCCGGACACGTTCCGGCTGGCCGGTGAACTGGGCGGCAATCTGTTGACCCACCTGCTCGGCCAGCGCCCGGACGTGCTGAAGCGGAACATCGCGCTCTACCGGGAGACCCTGGCCGCCCGGCACGGAAGCTCGGCGCGCGGCCGGGTCACGCTGATGCTGCACACCCTGATCGGCCGCTCCGACGCCGAGGTGCTGGAGCTGATCCGGGAGCCGTTCAGCGGCTACCTGGCCAGCTCTCTGGACCTGACCGGCACGTCCGGGCCGACCGTCGAAGGCATCGACGAGCTGACCGAGGCGGACCGCGAAGCCCTGCTGCGCCGGGCCTTCGACCGTTACTCACGCGACAGCGGCCTGTTCGGGTCCCCGGACACCGCGCGCCGCACACTCCGGTCCTTCGAGGACATGGGGGTCGACGAGGTGGCCTGCCTGATCGACTTCGGTGTCGAGCCCGAGGCCGTGCTGAGCGGCCTTCACCGGATCGCCGACCTGGCCCGTGAGCACGCCTGAAGCTCCCGAACGAGAAACGAGAAGACCGATGACACTGCACGAACTCGTCGCCGCGGCGGCCCGGCGCGACCCGCAGGCACCGGCGGTGATCACCTCGCACCGCACGCTCAGCTACGCCGAGCTGGACGGCCTGGCCGAGGCCGTGGCCGAACGGCTGCGCGGATCGGTGCGCCCCGAAGAGCTGGTCGCCGTGGCCCTGGACAAGGGCTGGGAGCAGATCGTCGCGGTACTGGGCGTCCTGAAGGCGGGGGCGGCCTACCTGCCGCTCTCCGCCGACCTGCCCGAGGCCCGGCTCCGGCAGCTGGTCGAGCTCGGCCGCTGCTCCCATGTGCTCACGCAGGCCTCGCTGCTGACGTCCGCGGCCTGGCCCGCGGACGCGGCCGTCTCCACCCTGGAGGGCATCGACCCCGCGCCGGCCGGACCGGCCGCGGGCACCCGGGACAGCCTGGCCTACGTCATGTTCACGTCTGGCTCGACCGGCACGCCCAAGGGCGTGATGGTGGAGCACGGCGGCGTCGCGGACACCGTGCTGGAGATCAACCGGCGCTTCGGCGTCGGGCCGCGGGACCGCTCCCTCGCGCTGACCTCGCTCAGCTTCGACCTGTCGGTCTACGAGATCTTCGGCCCCCTGGCCGCCGGCGGCGCGGTCGTCGTACCGGACCCGGAGCGTGCGGGCGACCCGGCGCACTGGGCCGAGCTCATGGAGCGGCACGGGGTCAGCCTCTGGCACACGGTGCCGGCGCTGCTGGAGATGCTCGTGTCCTGGCTGGGCGAATCCGGCGCGCCGGCTCCCGGGCCGCTGCGCCTCGCGGTGCTCAGCGGTGACTGGATCCCGGTGGGCCTGCCGGACCGGGTGCGCGACCGGTACCCCGCGGCCCGCGTGGTGAGCATGGGCGGCGCGACCGAGACGTCGATCAACTCCCTCATCTACGAGATCGGCGACGTCGACCCGTCCTGGACCAGCATCCCCTACGGCGACCCGCTGCCGGGCGAGGGCTGCCTCCTTCTCGACGACTCGCTCGCGCCGGTCCCGGCCGGGACCGCCGGCGAGCTCTGCATCACCGGCACCGGCCTCGCCCGGGGCTACTGGGACGACTCGCGGCAGACCGAGGCCGCCTTCGTCCGGCACCCCGAGCTCGGCGTGCGCATGTACCGCACCGGTGACCGGGCCCGGGTCCGCCCCGACGGCACGCTGGAGTTCCTCGGGCGAAGCGACCTGCAGGTCAAGATCCACGGATTCCGGGTCGAGCTCGGCGAGATCGAGGCCGCGCTGCGCGGCGCCGCAGACGTCGACCAGGCGGTCGCCGTCGCGCTCGGCCCGAAGACGGCGCGCGACCGCGTCGTCGCCTTCGTCACCCCCGGCCCGCACACCGTGCCCGACGAGGCGGCGATCACCGCCGAGCTCGCCGCACGGCTGCCCGGCCACCTCGTCCCGCGGCGGATCCACGTGGTCGCGGCACTCCCGCTGACCGCGAACGGGAAGGTCGACCGGGCCGCGCTCGCCGCGACGGCCGCGGCGCGGACGGGCCCGGACGCCGAGCCGCCGCGGCCCGGTACCGAACAGCAGCTCGCGGACATCCTCACCGAACTGCTCGGCCGCCCCGTCGCCGACCGCTCGGCCGACTTCTTCGAGCTCGGCGGCAACTCGCTGCTGTCCGTCCAGTTCGTCACCCGGCTGCGTCGGCGGCTCGGGCTCGACATCCCCCTGGGCCTGCCGCTCCGGCGGCGCACGATCGCCGGGATGGCCGAGGCGCTCGCCGGCCTGCCCGCCGTGCGCGAGGCCGCGGAGCCGAGGCTGGCTCCGCGCGCCGACACCGGGCCGGCACCGGTCTCCTTCGGCCAGGAGCAGGTGATGTTCCTCGACCAGCTGGCCGGGGGCGACCGCGCCTACCACTTCCAATGCGTCATCCGCTTCCGCGGCGAGCTCCGGCCGGACCTCGTCCAGCGGGCCCTGACCGAAATCACCCGGCGGCACGAGATCCTGCGCACCACCTTCCACCTCTCCGAGAGCGGCCCGATCCAGGTGGTGCACGACCCGGCCGAGGTGCCGCTGCACGAGCGCGATCTGCGCAAAGCCGCGGACGCCGACCGCGAAGCGGCGCTGACCGCGGCGCTCCGCGCCGAGTTCGACCGCGACTTCGACCTCGCCACCGGCCCGCTGGCCGTGTGGACCCTGATCCGGCTGGCGCAGGACGACTGGGCCCTGGTCGAGACCGAGCACCATCTGGTGCACGACGGCTGGTCGGTCTCGGTGTTCTGGCGGGAGATCGGCGAGCTCTACTCGGCGTGGGCGGACGGGCGCGAACCCGAGCTCGCCGACCTGCCGGTCCAGTTCGCCGACTACGCCGCCTGGCAGCGGGGGCGCTACGCCGTCCGGCGTGGGCAGGTGCTTCCGTACTGGACGGATCGGCTGGCCGGCGCGGGCACCTTCGACCTGGCCGTGAGCCGACCGCGCCCGCCCAAACAGACCTTCCGCGGCACGGCTATCCGGGTCTCGGTGCCCGACGACCTCTATGCCCGGCTGCGCGAGTGCGGGCGGGACGAGGGCGTGTCGCTGTTCGTCGTCATGTTCGCCGGGTTCGCCGTGCTGATGAACCGTTACAGCGGGGCCCGCGACCTGACCATCGGCTCCTGGCTGGCCAACCGCGACAGCCCGGAGACCGAGAACCTGCTCGGCATGCTGGTCAACATGGTCGGCATGCGGCTGCGGTTGGACAAGGACCTGTCCTTCCAGGAGCTGCTCGGCCAGACCCGCGACGCCGTGCTGGAGGCGCTGGCGCACGGCGAGGCCCCCTTCGAGGACGTCGTGCGCTCGTTGGACCTGCCGCGCGACCCGAGCCGGAACGCGCTGGTGCAGACCTGCTTCAGCTTCCACGACTCGCCGGTGCCGTCGTTCGACTGGCCGGGGGCGCGGGGCACGCTGGTCGAGCACAACAACGGCAGTGCCAAGTTCGACCTCAACGTCGTCGTCATCCCCCGCGCTGAGCAGCTGCGCCGGGCGGGCGACCCGGGCGAGCGGGAGAAGCTCGCCCTGATGTGGGAGTTCAACACCGATCTGATCGACCAGGACGCGGCGCAGCGCATGGTCGACCACTACCTGCGGCTGCTGAGCTCGGCGGTGGACGATCCGAGCGGGGCGGTCGACGCCCTGGACATGCTCGTGCCCGAGGACCACACGGCCATCGCCGCCTCCAGCGGGACGGCGCGGGACTTCCCGGTCGCGGACGACGTCGTCGCGCTCATCGCGCGCCAGGCCGCCGCGCGCCCCGACGCCCCGGCGGTCACGGCGGGCGGGCGGACGCTGACCTACGCCGAACTCCAGGCCCGGGCCGACGGGCTGGCCGGCCGGCTGGCCGCGCTCGGCATCGGCCCCGGCCACCGGGTCGGCCTGTGCGTCGACCGCTCCGTCTCCACCGTGGTCGGACTGGTGGGCGTGCTGCTGACCGGCGCCGCCTTCGTGCCGCTGGACCACCGGCACCCCGCGGCTCGGAACGAGTATGTGCTCGACGACGCCGACGTCAAGGTCATCGTGACCACTCCGGAGATCGGCGGCCGGTTCCCCGGCCGTCACAAGGAGTTCGTCAACGGTAAACCCGGACCGGCTCCCGAGCACGTCGCCGACCCCGGGAGCGAGGCGTACGTGCTCTACACCTCGGGCTCGACCGGCCGGCCCAAGGGCGTGCGAGTGCCGCGGCGCGCGCTGGCCGGGCTCCTGGCCTCGATACGGGCCCGGATCGGCTTCACCGAGGCCGACACGCTGCTGGCCGTGACCACGCTGGCCTTCGACATCTCGCTGCTGGAACTGTTGCTCCCGCTCGTGTCCGGCGGCCAGGTGGTCATCGCCGACGAGAGGTCGGCCTCGGACGGGGAAGCGCTGGTCGGCCTGCTGGCCCGGCACTCGGCGACGGTCATGCAGGCGACGCCGCTGACCTGGCGCATGCTCGTGGCCGCGAAGTGGTGGCCGGCCAACCGGTTCACCGCGCTGTGCGGCGGGGAGGCGATGCCCGCAGACCTGGCGGCGGAGCTGGTCGAACGGGCCGCCGTGTGCTGGAACCTGTACGGCCCCACCGAGACCACCATCTGGTCGACGGCGTACCGGCTCGACGGCGGCGAGTCGCCGGTGCCGATCGGCACGCCGCTGGCCAACACCTTGGCCCGGGTCCTCGACGACCGGCTGCGGCCGGTGCCGCCGGGCCTGCCGGGCCAGCTCTACCTGGGCGGTACCGGAGTCGCCGACGGCTACACCGCCGCCGGACTCACCGAGGAGCGCTTCACCGCCCTGCCAGGCGAGGACGGCCGGTTCTACCGGACCGGCGACGTGGTGCGGTTGCGGAGCGACGGCGGGCTCGAGTTCCTGAATCGCGCGGACCGGCAGCTGAAGCTGCGGGGCTACCGGATCGAGCCGACCGAGATCGAGCAGGTGCTGCTCGCCCACCCTGCCGTGGCGGATTGCGCCGTCGAGCCGAAGGGCGACCCGGCCAGACTGATCGGCTACGTCGTCAAGGCCGACGCCGCCGTGACCTCCGCCGAACTGACCGAGCACCTCGCGGCCGCGCTGCCCGCCTACATGGTGCCGCAGGCACTCGTCGACCTGGATCAGCTGCCTCTGTCGCCGAGCGGCAAACTGGACCGGGCGGCGCTGCCGGAGCCCGGCCCGTCGGCCGGGACCGCGGACGCGGCCGACCGCGCCCCGCTGACCGGGCCCGAGCAGGAGATGGCCGTGCTCTGGTCGGAGGTACTCGGCGGTGTCGCCGTGGGGCCCGACGACGACTTCTTCGAGATCGGCGGGCACTCCCTGCTGGCACTGCGCCTCGTCTCCAGGGTCCGGGCGAAGCTGGGCGGCGCGATCAGCGTGGACACGGTGTTCGACTTCCCGACGGTGCGGTCGATGACGGCCGAGCTGGGCAGGACGGGCCGATGAGCACCCGGCAGGCGTTCGCCCCCACACCGGCCGCCGCGGCCTACGTGGGGGAAAGGTTCGGGCTGGCCGGCACCGCGCTCGGCGCGGAGCCGACGGCCCGCGGGCTGTGCGGCCGGATCTGGGAGCTGACGGCCGCCGGCACCCGGCACGCGCTCAAGGAGCTGTTCTGGGACGACGACCAGGACGAGCAGGAGATCCGCGGCCGGGTCCGGTTCGAGACTGCGGCGCGGGCCGCCGGGGTCGGGTGCCCGCAGAGCCTGCCCACCGTGGACGGCGACTACCTCTGCCGGCTTCCCCCTGAACTCGGGAACGTATACGTCCGGCTCTACAGCTGGATCGACGGCAGGCCCCTGACTCCCGCGGACCATGCCGCCGAGCACGCCGCGGACTGGCTCGGCGACTGCCTGGCCCGGCTGCACCGGCTGGCTCTGCGGGACCCGGGCGCCGGTGCGCCGGACAGCAGGTTCGAGCGCGTGCCGACCGCGGATCAGTGGCAGGAGCTGCTCGACGCGCTGCGCGCACAGCGCGTCGAGTGGGCCGACGGGCTCGAACGGCTGATGCCCGCGGTCGGGGAGCTGTCCGAGCTCGTCGTCCCCTTGGACCGGGACGCCCTGGTCATGTGCCACCTCGATCTCACGCCCGCGAACGTGATGCGTGAGCGCACCGGCGGGTTCGTGCTCGTCGACTGGGACAACGCCGGACCGGGCTCGGCCGACCACGAGCTCGCCGCGGCCCTGATGGCCTGGCACGCCCCCGACGGCCGGGCGCGGACGGACCGCGTCGCCGCCACGGCGGCAGCGTACGCACGGGCTGGCGGCCCCGGCCGCGTCAGGGACCTGTCGTGCTTCTCCGGGTACCTGGGCACGGTCCTCAACAACCTGTACACGCAGGCGTCGGTCGCGATCGCGGCGGACGCGCACGAAGAACACCGAGAGCTCGCGCGGACCAAGGTCCGGCAGGTGATGGCGAACCTGCCCAGCCGGTCCGCACTCGAACAAGTCGGCCTGAGCGCCGAGAACCGATGAGAGGGACACAGCGATGACGATGGAGTACGGGAAGATCGCCGGCGTGGACCGCGAGGTCTCGCGCATCACGCTCGGCACGTCCGGCATGCGGACGTACGAGAAGGCCGCACCCCTGCTGGAGCACTTCTTCGGGCAGGGCGGCAATCTCCTGGACACGGCCTTCGCCTACGGCGGCGGCGTGTGCGAGGAGGTCCTCGGCACGTGGCTGGCCCGCAACACGCCGGACGAGCCGCCGGTGATCATCGCCAAGGGGGCGCACCCGCCGAAGTGCGCGCCCGAGACGATCACCGAAGAGCTCTCGATCTCCTTGGAGCGCCTGGGCGTCCAGTGTGTGGACGTGTACCTGCTGCACCGCGACGACGAGCAGGTCCCGGTCGGCGAATGGGTGGACGCGCTGGAGGCCGAGGTTCGCGCCGGCCGGATCGGCGCCTACGGCGGTTCCAACTGGCGACGGGCCCGCGTCGAGGAGGCCACCGCGTACGCGCGTTCCACGGGCGGGCAGGGCTTCGCCGCGGTGAGCAACCACTTCGCGCTGGCGGAGATGGCCGAGCCGCTGTACCCGGGGTGCATCGCCGCCGATGAGGACGACCTCGCCTGGTTCGCCCGGAATGACGTGGCGCTGATCCCCTGGTCCAGTCAGGCGCGCGGGTTCTTCTCCAGCGTCGACCCCGGCCTGCTCGACCCGAACATGGTGCGCTGCTGGGACACGCCGGCCAACCGCGGCCGCCGCGAGCGCGCCCAGCGGCTGGCCGCGCGGCTCGGCGTCGAGACGATCAACGTCGCCCTCGCCTACGTGCTTGCGCACCCGGCGGCCTTCCCCATCATCGGGCCCCGCGACCCGGCCGAGGCCGCGATCGCGCTCGGTGCCCTGAACATCGAGCTCGACGCCGCCGCGCTCGCCGAGCTGAACGGCGACGGGCGGCTGGGCTGAGCCCACCGGCCGGACAGGGAGGAATACGATGACGAGTCGGGAAGTACTGCCGAGCCTGGTCGGCGACGTCTCGGACTTCTACGCGAAACACTGGCGCACCGCTCCGGCGGTGTTCAGGCCGCGGGAGCGGGAGCAGGCGCCCGACTCGACGGGCCCGATCGGGTCGCCCAGCCCGATCAGCCTGCGGGAGGTCGACGACGCGATCGATTCGGGACTGCTGCGCGTGCCCTACGTGGAAATGGTGCGCAAGTCCACGCCGATCGACGCAGGCGACTACACGAAGGCTCGCACCGTCAACAACGTGCTCGCCGAGGGCTTCGCGGACGCCGAGGGCATCAGGCGCATGATGGACGACGGCGTGACCCTGTTGTTGCGCAATGTGGAGCACTGGCACATGGCCACCCGCGAGGCCGCCACGCTGCTCGAACGGAAGCTCGGGCACCGCGTCGAGGCGTTCCTGTTCGCCACCCCGCCCGGCGAGCAGGGTCTGCCCGTACACCGCGACGACGCCGACGTGCTGCTGGTGCAGATCCAGGGCGGCAAGCGCTGGAAGGTCTACGACGGACCGCGCAACACCGCCTGGTCGCCGGGCCGGGCCGGCAACGTGGGCCCGGCGCTGCTGGCGGAGGTCGTGCGCGAGGGCGAGGTGCTCTACATCCCGCGCGGATACGCACACGAGGCGGTCGGAGAGCAGGACGAGCTGTCCGTGCACCTGTCGTTCACGATCCGGGAGGTCGGCCGGTCCGAGCTGTACTCGGCGTTGGAGCGCCTGTTGCTGGACGGGATGCCGCTCAACCACCGCCCCCGCACCGAGCAGGAGCTGCTGGACGACGCCGAGCACCTGCTGGACCGGTTCCGTGCCGGGGTCGACCGCCTCACCGCCGCCGATGTCCTCGCCGAGGCACGCCGGGCGGAGGCCATCGGCGGTGAACCCGCCCGATCCGCGCTGGCCAGGCGCACAGTGGAGACGCCTTCGTGACGCTGGCACGAACGCCTTGAAGCCCCTGCGGATCCGGCGGCGTGTTCAATTCGGAATTCGGACGGCGTCCACCCATCGAGGCGGAGCCCACCGCGGCGATCGGCGCGGCACCTTTCCAGCGCACCCCGGAGCGCACGCCATCCGGACGGCGCGACCGGGACTTCCCGGTCACCGCCGGGGAGACGATGTGGTGGTTGACCCGGGCCTTGAACTCGGCGATCTCGGCGTCCAGCAGTGCCTGGTTGATCCGGCGGCGCCGCTGCGGCAGGGACGGGGAGAACCTGCTTCACGATGCGCGTTGTGCTGGTTCAACTACCGGGACACCTCGAGCGACTGGAGTTGACCGTTGGATCCGCATTCCGCTGTTGTTGACCTGCGGCGATCGCCTCGCGAGCCGGAACGCCCGGCTCGCGGGCTGCGCGCTGCCGTCACGATCCGCCGGAATGTCCGACAAGTACCGGCATTCGTACGCCGGTTCCACTGCCGGAATTTCGACGCGCCGGACGTCACTGCATTTCGTAGCATTACGCCGTCGTCACCCAAGGGCTGTGTGCGACCATCTTTTCGGAATTCGCAGGCGCCTCTCGTCAATGGGTTGACAGTACAGAGGCCCTTCTTTTCGAGTGGAGCCAGTTTCCGTAGTCGCCGCACCGGCGGTGGATCGATTCATTTATGCTGGAATTCGGCAGTCGGCGCCGTGATCAGTTCCCGCGCCAAGGTGAACCGGATAAGTCATCCACTCTTGAATATTGTCCAAGCGTCGCTCTGGGGGGTTGTGCACACAATGAGCTCCCGTACAAGTATTGATTTGGTCGTGGTCGGCCTGGGCTATGTGGGCCTACCGCTGGCCCGTGGGGCCGCTCGGGCGGGCCTGCGGGTGGCAGGCTTGGACCTGAGCCGTCCGGTGGTGGACGGGCTCAACGCGGGGCGCTCCCACGTCGATGACATTTCCGACGCCGACGTGGCGGCGATGCTGGACCACGGGTTCAGGGCCACCACCGAGGCCTCGGTGATCGCCAGCGCGAAGGCGGTGGTGATCTGCGTGCCGACGCCGTTGACCGAGCATGGGGCTCCCGACCTGTCCGCGGTGAACAGCGCGGTCGCCATGGTGGCCGATCACCTGCGAGCCGGGACGCTGGTGGTGCTGGAGTCGACGACCTACCCGGGCACGACCGATGACGTCGTCCGGCCAGCGCTGGAGGCCGGCGGACTGCGCGTCGGGATCGACTTCCACCTCGCTTTCTCCCCCGAGCGCATCGACCCGGGAAATCCCGACTTCGGACTTGAGAACACCCCCAAGGTGATCGGGGGGTGCACTCCGGACTGTACGAAGTCCGCCCGCCGGCTCTACGAGCATTTCGTCGGGGAGGTGGTGGAGGCCAAGAGCCCGCGGGAAGCAGAGATGGCGAAACTCCTTGAGAACACCTACCGGCACGTCAACATCGCGCTGGTCAACGAGATGGCCATGTTCTGCCGTGAGATCGACGTCGACCTGTGGGACGCCATCCGCTGCGCCTCGACAAAGCCGTTCGGATTCGCCCCGTTCTATCCCGGGCCCGGCGTGGGCGGCCACTGCATTCCCATCGACCCGAATTACCTCTCCTACAAGGTCCGGTCGCTGGGCATTCCGTTCCGGTTCGTCGAGCTGGCGCAGGAGATCAACCAGCGGATGCCGGTGCACGTCGTCCAACGGTCGGTCGATCTGCTCAACGGCCGGGGCAAGGCGATGAACGGCTCTCGGGTGCTGCTGCTGGGTGTCACCTACAAGCCCGACATCTCCGACCAGCGCGAGACACCGGCCACCGCGCTCGTGCTCGGACTGCGACGACGCGGGGCGGACGTCCGGTACTACGATCCCAGGGTCGCGACCTGGGGCGTGGCCGGAACACCGGTGGAGCGGGTGACGGACTACCTGGCCGACGCCGAGACGGCCGACCTCACGATCCTGCTACAGCCCCACAGCGACATCGACGTCATCAAGCTCGCCGATCGCGCAGATCTGCTCTTCGACACGCGGGGGAAGACCCTCGGGCACCCGCGAGCGGTGCAGCTATGACCATCCCACACGACCAGACGTGTCCCACGTGCTCCTGCGGGGCAACGGTGTGGTTGACCGGCCTGCCGAGCGCCGGCAAGTCCGCTGAAGGCCGCCGCCGAGAACCGTGTCGCCGACCGCATCCAGGTCAAGCGCCTGGACGTGGTCGACCTCGCGAGCATCACCGCCTGCCTCGACGCACTGGTCAACAACGCCGGCGCCGCTCAGATCGGCGCCTGTGATCACGTGCGCCCCTGATCAGAGCAACATGATCAAGCGAAGGCGGATGTGTCAGCCGAAAAGGATCTGCCGCAAGCTGGCGGCGAGGCGGATGACCAGTTGGTCGGGCGGCATCTCGGCCAGTGGTCCGATGCCGAGGATGTACCGGTTGAAGGCGACGCCGACAAGGTGCGCACTGAGCAGGTCGACGCGGGCGTCGACGTCTTCGCAGTCCAGAACCGAGCGGTAGACGCTCATGCTGCGTTCTCGCATGGCCTGGTAGAGAGCGCTGGCCGCGTCCTCGTTGGAGGCCGCGCCACGGATCAGCGCGATGAGCGGGTCATTGCCCTCGGCGCTCTCCATTCGCTCGACGAACGCGCTCGCGAGTCGTTCCGGAAGTGTGGCGGTCTCGCCGGGGATGACCTCGCCCAGGTCCCGGGGGCCCGGCATCGAGGCGATGAACAGCTGTTCCTTGGATGAGAAGTGGCGCATCACCAAGCCATGGGTGACTCCAGCACGCCGGGCGATGTCGCGGATGGTGGCCCGGGCGTATCCGCGTTCGGCGAAACAGGCACGTGCCGCGTCGAGGATGGCGGCCTGGCGTGCTTCGGGGTCGCGGACCCGCTTTGACCGAACCTGGGGGTCGGCGGTCATGCGGCCGGCGCCGGAGATCTGTCCCATGTCACAAGTGTACGAGTGGTCATTAGCCGTGCCCGGCCCTAGGCTGTCACTAGTGACCAGTTGGTCATTAGAGGCCCGGGGTGGAGTCAAGGCCGGGAATACCGAGCAGGAGGACCCATGTCAGGCGTCACACATCGGTTTGTCAGCAGCAACGGCCTTCGGATGCACATCGCGGAGGCGGGGAGCGGACCGCTGGTCGTGCTGCTGCACGGATTCCTCAACTTCTCGTACTCATGGCGGCACCAAATGGAAGCCCTGGCCGATGCGGGCTACCACGTCGTCGCCCCCGACCTTCGGGGCTACGGCCGTACGGACCGACCGCGCGACATCGGGCAGTACACCCAGCTGCACCTGGTCGGCGACGTGATCGGCCTGCTGGACGCGCTGCACGAGGAGCAGGCCGCGGTTGTCGGGCACGATTGGGGCTCCATGATCGCCTGGTCCACCGCGCTGCTGCGGCCCGATCGCGTCAGCGGAGTCGCAGGGCTGAGCGTTCCCTATGTGCCCCGCGCGCGGCAGAGCCTGCTGACCGCGATGCGATCCCGGTTCGGTGACCGCTACTACATGCAGTACTTCCAGGAACCCGGCACGGCGGATGCCGAGTTGGCCCGCGATGTCGCGGCCACGTTCCGCAGTGTGCTGTACTCCGGCTCCGGGGATGCCCCTGCGCCATGGGATCCGGTGATCCCCGCAGGCGGTGGTTGGCTGGACGTTCTTCCTGACCCGGGCATCGTGCCCCCGTGGCTGACCGAGGCGGACCTGGCGGCCTACGTCGAGGCGTTCGAACACTCGGGCTTCACCGGGGCGCTCAACTGGTACCGCACACTCGACTCGAGCTGGGAACTCATGGGCGCGTGGCAGGACGCGACCATCCATGTCCCCGGCCTGTTCATCTACGGAGCCGAGGACTCGTTCGCCCTCTATGCCGCACAGCTGATCGACGCGCTGCCCGGCCTGGTAGCGGATCTGCGCGGCAGCCTCGCACTACCCGGATGCGGACACTGGGTTCAGCAGGAGCGCCCTGCCGAGGTGAACCTCGCTCTCCTGGAGTTCCTGAAGGGACTCGCCGACCACCGCTAGAGGACTCGTGGTTCGCGACGCTGCTCGATCCTGGTGGCCAAGTCGGGGCACGGCGGGGGCGGTTCCGCCGGTGGGGCCCTCGGCGGACCCACACGGGAGAAACGAGGGGCGGAGCGACCTCGCGCCGCGGTCGCTGCGCCCCTCGGTACGGCCGGTGTCAGGCGGTGGCACCGCCATCGATCACGTGGTCGTGGCCGACGACGAAGCTGGACTCATCCGAGGCCAGCCACAGGACGGCCGCCGCGATCTCCTCCGGCTTGGCGACCCGGCCGAGCGGGACGGTCGGGGCCAAGCGGGCGTCGCGCTCCTCGCGGGTCTCACCCGGGAGGTAGGACATCGGGGTGTCGATCGGGCCGGGGCTGATCGAGTTGATCCGCACGCCCTGGGAAATGGCCTCGCGGGCCGCCGTACGAGTCAAGAAGCTGACGCCCGCCTTGGAGGTGGCGTAGGCACTCATACCCGCCAGGCGCCAGTGCGCCCCCAGATTGGAGGAGGTGTTGACGATCACGCCGCCGCCGTTGCCGCTCATGTGCGCGATCTGGTGCTTCATGGCGAGGAAGACGCCGGTCAAGTTGATCGACAGGACCCGGTTCCACTCGTCCTCGTCGTGCTCGCCGACCGGGGTGCCGCCGCCGAGGACGCCCGCGTTGTTGAAGGCGATGTGCAGGGCACCGTAGCGCTCGACGGCGGTGGCGACCATGGCGGCGACGGAGGCGGAGTCGGAGACGTCCACCAGGACGCCGCTGGCCTCGCCGCCCTCGGCCTCGATCAGCTTCACGGTCTGGGCCACGCCGTCCTCGTTGCGGCCGGCGACCAGGACGGTGGCACCCTCCCGGGCGAAGGCCAGGGCGGCGGTCCGGCCGACCACACCGGCGGCTCCGGTGACGAGGGCGATCTTGCCGGCGAAACGGGCGGTCATCTGGGTCTCCTTGGTTGCAGAGGTGTTGTCCGGAAAGTCGGTTGCCCCGTGGCCGGTTGACCGAGGTGCCGAGTCGGTCCGGGCCGGGCCCGGCAGGGTCAGCGATGGTTCGTGCCGCGCTGGAGGAGCACGAGGACCGCGGTGGCAGCGAGGGCGGCCGCCGCGACGGCGAAGGCGAAGCCGCCAGCCGCCGCACCGGGGGTAAACCCGGCAAGGGAGGCCGCGTGTGCGTTGGCGATCGGGACCAGGACGGCGAGGTCGATCGGCGGGCCGATCTCCATGGCGGTGTTCATCACCCCGCCGACCAGTCCGGACTGGTGGCCGGGTGCGTCGTTGACCGCCCAGACGGTGGCGCCGGAGAAGGTGAACCCGGCTCCGACCGGGAAGATCACCAGTCCGGCCAGCAGCGGCCCGACGTACGGGGTGTCCTGCTCCATCCCGGCCAGGACCAGCAGCCCGAGGGCCGAGATCGCCAGTTTTGCCGCCGTCACCAGGCCGGGGCGCAGGCGCTGCAGGGCGCGGCCCGCCAGGCTGGCGGCCAGCAGCACGGCCAGTGCGGGCGGGTTCCACTGCCATACCCACTCCTTAGCAGACTGATCGTTCCAGATAGAGATGCCGTCAGCGCGGCGAATCCGCAGAATCTGATGACTAGAACCGTAGCAACTTCAGAACGTACGGTCTAGATAGGTCCGAGACTGGGTCCGAACCGCCGCTCCGAACCGGCCTCGGCGGCCCCTCGGAGGTGACTCCAGCCTGGCCGCCCGACCGCCGCCGAGGATCCCGTGAACAGGTGATGACCCGCCCCCCGCAACACAGCAGACTCGTCCCCACCAACCCCGATGCGGGAGGAACTCTCTGATGAATCAGCTGAGTTCGACGCTGTCGGCGACCACATCCGGCGGCCCGGACCCGGCCGTGCCGGTCCGCCTCCACCACTCCCAGGCGTGGGACGGACTACTGCACAGAACGGCGAACCCCAGCCCCTATGCGCCCCCCGTGACCTGGCTGCCGAATTCTGGAACGCGCCGCTTCCTGACCCTGGGAGCAGCCGACCGAGGCGTCGCTCTCCACCCTGGCGAGCAACTACGCCGCCCGGGGTGGCTCACGCCCCCACCGGGAATCCGCATTGACAGGCCGTTCGTCAACCTCAACCTGAACCACCGACCCAACGGCGAGATCAGCGCGCTGACCCAGATGGACGCGCCCCCGGGACCACGTCCTGGTCGACCCGACCCTGCGCGGCGACCGGAAGTCCGTACACATACGTGCATGGCTCCCCGGAGGCCAACTCGCCAAGACCTACCGCCACTTGACCCGCACCGGCTCCGCCAGCCCCGGGGCGATGCCGCTCCTGAGCGCGTACGGCCCGAAGGTGAAGGCAGTCTGGGATCCCGGGGGCTTTTCCCGGCACGACCACTCCGTACGACTGCCGGGCCCGGTCGTCCCCGCCGGAGGACCGGACGCCCGCGCCGGACGAGGTGACAGGCCAGTAGACCGAATGGTCTTGAATGCTGCTACGGTCGTGGCATGGCGAGGACCAAGGATTTCGATCCGGACACCGTGCTGGGGCAGGCCATGGACCTGTTCTGGGAGCGAGGGTACGAGGCCACCTCGATGGCTGACCTCGTGGAGCGCCTCGGCATCGCCCGCGCCAGCCTGTATGGAACGTTCGGCAGCAAGCACGACCTGTACCTCGCGGCCCTGAAGCGCTACCTGGAAATCAGGGAGACCGGGTTCGTCCGGGCGCTGTCCCAGCCGGGCCCGGTCCTCCCCGCCGTGCGGAGCCTGGTGCAGAGCTGGGTCGACGAGGCTCTGAACGACCCGGCCCACCTCGGCTGCCTGGTGGTCAACGCCGCCGTCGAACTCAGCCCGCGCGACCCCAAGGTGGCCCACCAGGTCGAACTGAGCTGGGGCGTCCTGGAGACCACGCTGACCTCGGCCCTGATGCGGGCGATCGCCCAGGGCGAGCTTCCCGAGGAACGAGATCCGCAGGTGCTGG
Source organism: Kitasatospora cystarginea (assembly GCF_039533515.1). Lineage (NCBI taxonomy): Bacteria > Bacillati > Actinomycetota > Actinomycetes > Kitasatosporales > Streptomycetaceae > Kitasatospora > Kitasatospora cystarginea. Next base: position 67,458 of record NZ_BAAATR010000007.1, read on the forward strand.
CGCGCTTCCTGCTGGTGATGCTCCAGGGCATCCGCGTCATCGCCCGCGCCGCCCCCGACCCCGCCCGCCTCCAGGCCGCCGCCTCCCAGGCCCTGGCCGCCCTCGCCTGAGGGAAGGCTTCGACGAAGGAGGTAGCTCCTCAGGCTGGTCATCGCCTCATGCTGGACGGCCTGTGGTAAGAGCGGTCAGCGCTGCCTCGCGTACGCCTCGCGGAGTTGGGTGGGGCCACAAGCGGATCCAGGGCGAACTCGCCCGCCTCTGGCACCCGATCGCCGCATCCACGGTCTGGGCGATCCTCCACGCGGCGGGCATCGACCCAGCTCCGCGCCGCACCGGCCCGACCTGGCGCGAGTTCCTCACGGCCCAGGCCGAGGGCATCATCGCCGTCGACTTCTTCCATCTCGACACTGCGCTCGGCAGGCGCATGTACGCGCTGGCGTTCCCCGAGCACGGCACCCGGCGCCTGCACATCGCCGGCGTCACCACCCACCCCACCCGGGAACGGGCGGTGCAGCAGGCCCGGAACGTGACCGCCAACCTCGGCAGGCGCACGGAGTCCTGCGGTTCCTGCTGCGCGACCGCGACGGCAAGTACGGGCAGTCCTTCGACGCCGTCTTCGAGGCCGAGGAGATGGAGATCCTCAAGAGCGCACCCCAGGCTCCCCGGATGAACACCCACTGCGAGCGAGTGATCGGCAGCATCCGGCGTGAGGCCCTGGACCAGGTCCTGTCTCGTCAACACCGAGCGTGAGCAGCCGGGGGTGAGCTTGCTGCTGCCGGACCTCCCACCACGGGTCGCTCGGCACCGAGGCCAACGCGGCGACCAGCTCACGCTTCGTCGGCTCCGGAAGAATCAGCAGCCTACGGTCCTTCCAGGCGCCGTGGGCCGTACTGGGGGACCTACGCGACGTCCCGGCCACCGGTGAGGCGTGCTGGCTTCCCCGGCGGTGCCCGGTCATGCTGGTACGCGAAGTGCACGTTCTCGGCTGGGAGGGCAGAGCATGCAGTCGGACGCCGGAGGCGGACAGCACGGCTGGGGGAAGAGCACCTTCGAGGACATCTACGACCAGCCTGACCCGCGCGCCTACTTCACCCGGTTGCGGCCCCTGCGTTACCAGACCCCGCACCACGCCCAGCCGGTCTTCCGCGGGCTCCTCGCCGAGCGGGCCCGCCTGAACCCGCCGGGAGAGCCGGTCACGATGGTGGACCTGTGCTGCTCCTACGGCATCACCGCGGCACTGGTCAACCACGACCTCACCTTGGAAGACCTGTACGCCCGTTACACCGGCCCGGAGATGGCCGGGCTGTCCACGCCGGAACTCATCGAGGCGGACAAGGAGTTCTACGCCGCGCACCGCCGGGAGCAGGCGGTGCCGTTCATCGGCCTCGACGCCGCGCCCCGGGCGGTGGCCTACGCGAGCGCGGTCGGCCTGCTGGACGGCGCGTTCGCCGAGAACCTGGAGACCGGCCCCGCCAGCGCGAGGCTGGCCCGGGCCGTGGCCGCCACCGGTCTCATCACCATCACCGGCGGCGTCGGCTACATCGGCCCCCGCACCTTCGACACCGTCGTGAGCCACACCCGCACCCCAGTGTGGGTGGCCGCCTTCGCACTACGGATGGTCGACTACCGGCCGATCGCCAACACCCTGGCCGCCCGGGGAATGGTGACACGCACCTCCCCCGAGACGTATCCACAGCGCCGCTTCACTGACGACGACGAGCAACAGCGCGCCATCGCGCGCGTCACCGCCACCGGTTACGACCCGACCGGCCGCGAGGCCGACGGCTACTACCACACCCTCTTCCACCAGTCCCGACCCACCACACACGACTGGCGGCCGTGACTGCGGCGTCTATCGCCATGGCGTCCAGGGCCATCGCGACGACGTGGGCGTCGTCGAGTGCGCTCAGCGCGCCCGGGTGTCGGCGTGGCTCGGCGAGCAGCGCGCGGCGTCGGGCTGCTGCGACGATGTGCTCAGGGATCGTGACGGTGAAACCACCTACCTCTGGGTGGGGCCCTATGCGGCACCGCAGGGTTGGTCGTTCCCGGGCACATCGAGATCACTTCCCGCTGTGCTGGTCAGCGCGTGTCGCTCTGCCTGGCTGACCAGCCACCTTCCCGCTGTTGCGCGCAAAGTCGGCGCCGTCACGGCAGCTGCGGTACGGTGCGGGGTGTCCGGAAGCGCCGCCCAGCGTCGTAGTCGTCACGCCGGGCCGCCCGCCATGCCGATCCGGGGTAGGACAGTGCCATCTGGTGCTGGAGCGGCCCCGCACCGCCTGACGATCAAGGCCCCGCTGCCGTCCAGCTTCCGCGTCGGCACTTCTCCCTACCTACCGCACTTCAACTGCGCCGGCTTCACGCCTTCATTGCGAGCACCGCGTCATGCCGAGCGTGAGCGCGAGAGAACTCACGATCGAGTGATCGGGCTCAGGCAGAGGGAAGAGGCTTGTCCGTCCGCCACTACGGGTCGAGATGGAGAGTTGGCCAGACTCCAACGAGTACCGATACGCGGCCTGACCTGCGGCGACGAGTTTCGGAACGGCAGGGTTCGCCGGTCATGCGGGGAGTCTGTTGGAGAGCGGGGGCGGGCTCCACGGGTCGGTGCGGTGTTTGGTGGAGGTCACGCCGTGTTCGTCGTGGAGGTGTTCGGGGATGGCGTACTGCATGACGCGGCCGCGGGTGAGGGAGCTGAGTTCGAAACGGGTAGTGAGGTCGCCGAGGCGGTCCAGTGCCCAGGCGCCGAGCGGCGAGGAGTCCTCGATGCGCTCTAGGATGCCGAGCAGGGTGGGGGCGAGGGTGATGGCCTTGTCCCAGGTGGAGCGCGGGACTTGGAGCCAGTCGGCGCAGGTGTCGCCGATGAGGTAGCGGATCAGGGCGGGGACAACCGGGTCGAGCAGGGTGCCGGGGACGACCTGCTCGTAGAGGTCGATGAGTTGGCGGGTGAGCGTGATGCCGTCGTCGGAGGGGCCCATGTGGCGGGCCATGTAGAGGTCGGAGAAGTCGCGTGCCTCGGCCAGGTCGGCGGGCGCGGCCTGGGTGTCGACACCGAGGATCGCGCCAACCACGCGCCAGGCGTAGAAGTAGGCTTCGGCGCCCTCGTTGGAGATGTGGATGCCCATCCGGTGCAGGGCGTCCAGCACCTGGATGGAGAACATCATCTGACCGCCGATCATGTCCTCCTGGCAGATCGGCATGCCGAGGGTGGCTTCGTCCCAGCGGTTCTCGCGGCGTAGGTGGTGGCGGATGGAGGCGTGCAGCAGGCGGACCTTCTGCGCGGCGGGGAGGAACCTGCCGCCGGCTTCGAAGGCGTCGGGCCGCATCAGGTAGAGGGTGAACTGGCCGGTCTCGGCCATTCGCTTGGAGGGAAAGTCGAGCGAGTGGGTGGCACTGAGCAGGCGGGCGACGTGCGGGACGACATAGCAGGCGGGCATCGAGGCGAAGGACAGCGCGGTGGAGATGTGGACGTTGTTGCGGATGAAGAACAGCCGGGCCTTCTCGATCTGGTCCCAGTCGACCCAGTCGGGCGGGGTGGCGGTGGCTTGCAGGTAGTCGCGAGCCACCTCGGGAACGTCGTCGGGCAGCGGCTGGCCGCTCTGGGCGAACCAGCGCATCAGGGTGTTGAACTTTCCGATGTCACCGCGCTCGAACAGCGAGTCCACCACGTCGTCGGCCGGCGGGTCGCCCGCCAGGCGCAGGGCGTTCATCGCCTCGGGTGTCACGGTCATGGGGTGCCCCCTGGTTCGGGTCTGTTCGGCGTCGGCGATGTCAGGACGTGCGGGCGCAGGCCGCGGCGATCAGCTCGGAGAGGGCCGCGGCGGCCTGCGGCGGGAGTGCGGCCCGCTCAAGGGCGGTGCGGGCGGCCGTCGCTCGTTGGGCGATCATCTCCTCGACGCGGGCCCGGGCACCGGAGCGCTCGATGATGTCCCGCAGCTGGTCCAGCTCCGCCGCACCGAGGTCGCCTCGGCCGAGCCCGGCTTGCAGGTGCGCGCGGTCGGCGGGCGTCGCACCGGTGAGGGCGTGGGCGAGCAGCGCGGTGGGTTTGGCACCGGTGAGGTCGTCCCGGTTGGACTTCCCGGTGCGCTGCGGGTCGCCGAAGACACCGAGCAGGTCGTCGCGGAGTTGGAACGCCTCGCCCAGCGGCACACCGTAGGCGGTGAAGCTGTCGAGCAGTGCGGGCGGGGCGCCGGCAAGGTAGCCACCCAGGTGCAGGGGGTGCTCGACGGTGTACTTCGCGGTCTTGTAACGAATGATCTCCAGCGAGCTCTCCGCGCTCGGCGTCAGCCGGGCACGGAGGATCTCCATGCACTCGCCGGCGATCAGCTCGCGGGCGAGTGTGGCCCACAGGGGACGAGCTCGCGCGAGGTAGGCGGCGGGCAGCCCACAGCCGGCGAACACCTGCCCGGCCCAGGACATCAGCAGATCGCCCACCAACAGCGCCAACGACCTGCCCTGGGCCTCGCACCCCGGCCCGTCGGCGACGGCATGGCGCAACGCTCGGTGCGCGGTGGGCGCACCGCGGCGGATCGGGCTGTCATCGATCAGGTCGTCGTGGACCACAGCCGCCGCGTGCACCAACTCCATCGCCGCCGCGGCCCGCACCATCGCCTCGCTGTCCGGCTGACCCGAAGCCCGCCAGCCCCAGTAGGCGAACGCGGCACGCAACCGCTTACCCTCCGCCACAGCCGCGCACAACTGCTCAGCCACCGGCTCAAGTTGGGCATCGACGGCGACCAGCAGCGCCGTCTCCTGGTGCACGAAGGCGTGCAGGGCGTCCTCGACGCGCGACTTCAGCGCCGGCCCCTGCCACGCCTCAGGCATCGGAGGATGTCCGGCGGGAGGCTGCCGCGCGGCGCGCCACGCCCTCCAGGTGGGACTCGGTGGCGGGGGCGAGACGGCCCAGCAGCAACTCGCCCCGCGCCCGCAACTCCTCCTGCCCGTCCGCCGCCACCTCGCGCAGGTCGGAGCGGCCGAGCACGCCGCGCATCCGGCGCAGCAAGCCCTCGGCCTGTTCCAGTCCCACATCGATGACACCGGCCAGCAGTTGGACCGCCTCCTTCCCCCGATCGGCGCCCGCTCCCGCGCTCCCCTGTGCTGACACGACTTTCCCCACCCCTCCCCATAGGCGCGGCTGCGACGGCTTCCCGCCGGACGACGGTGCACGGCCCCCGCAGCCACCCGTGAACCTTCCCCGACACGGAAAGGCTCACCTCAAAGTCACACGAACCAGCTATCTCTCCCACAAATCCCATCAGCGTGATCTCGCCTTGTGATAGGACCTCGGCCTCAGAAGGTGCCGTGTGGTTCTTCGTCCGATTCCCTTTCAGGCGTCGTGGACGGCGGCTATGTGCGGGTGCTCTGGCGGGGCAGTGTGAACCGGCCTGGCTCAGGCTCCTCCAGGTCGGCGGAGAGCTGCATCAGCTCGGCGGCGTTGCGCGCCAGGCGCTTCGTTTCGTGGACGGTGAGGATCACGACCTGGTCGGGCGCGGCCTCCTTGAACTCGGTGGCGAGCTTTGAGGGCTGCCGCCATCTCAGGACGGTGCTTGACGCGGGTGCTGATCTTCTCTCGGAAGGTCCTCGTGCAGCCCGCCGCCTCCAGCGCCTCGATCTGGCTGGCATGTCCCAGTCCGGCTGAGCGAAGGTGCGGGCCGTGCCGGACCGGCGCGGCCCGCGCCTCGTGGCGGACGCCCGTCCCGCCCCGGAGCGGTCAGGGCACCTCCTCCTCTGCCGTCCTCGGCCACGGCCAGCCGGGCCAGCGCGTCAGCGAGCCACCGGGGCGAACGCAGGTGGTCTGCGCCCCCCCTTTGATCTCACGAAGGCGTGTCAGCCAGCGAGTTCCTCCCGCAAGCGGCGGGCGGCGCCGACCAGGCTCTCCAGCGACGCCCGTGTCTCGGTCCAGCCGCGGGTCTTCAGCCCGCAATCGGGGTTGACCCACAGTCGCTCAGCCGGGATCGCCGCGAGCCCGGCGCGCAGCAGCTCGACGACCTCCTCCGTGCTCGGGATCCGCGGGGAGTGGATGTCCCACACGCCGGGGCCGACCTCGCGCGGGTACCCGGCCTCGGCGAGTTCCCCGGCCACCTGCATGTGCGAGCGGGTGGCCTCCAGCGAGATCACGTCGGCGTCGAGCTCGTCGATGGCCGTCATGATCGCGCCGAACTCGGCGTAGCACATGTGGGTGTGGATCTGGGTGTCGGCGCGGACCCCGGAGGTGGCGAGGCGGAACGCCTCGGTGGCCCAGGCGAGGTAGGCCGGGCGGTCGGCGGTGCGAAGCGGCAGGGTCTCGCGCAGCGCCGGTTCGTCGACCTGAACGACGGCCGCGCCGGCGGCCTCCAGGTCGGTGACCTCGTCGCGCAGGGCGAGGGCGACCTGGCGGGCGGTGTCGGCGAGCGGCTGGTCGTCGCGGACGAAGGACCAGGCGAGCATGGTGACCGGGCCGGTGAGCATGCCTTTGACCGGACGACCCGTCAGGCCCTGCGCGTAGCCGAACCAGTCGACCGTCATAGAGTGCGGGCGGGAGATATCCCCGACCAGGACCGGCGGGCGCACGTACCGGGTGCCGTAGGACTGCACCCAGCCGTGCCGGGTGGCCAGGTAGCCGGTGAGCTGCTCCGCGAAGTACTGCACCATGTCGTTGCGCTCGGGCTCGCCGTGCACCAGGACGTCCAGCCCGGCCTTCTCCTGGAAGGCGATGACCTCGCGGACCTCCGCCTCCATCCGCTCCCGGTACGCAGCGGCGTCGATCCGCCCCGCAGTCAGATCTGCCCGGGCCACGCGCAGTTCGGAGGTCTGAGGGAAGGATCCGATGGTGGTGGTCGGCAGCAGCGGCAGCCCGAGCCTGGCTCGCTGAGCCTCGGCCCGCTGTGGGTATGCCTGGGCGCGGCGCGCGTCGGCCTCGGAGACGGCAGCCGTGCGGGCGCGGACCGCCGGGTCGCGGGTGATCGGCGAGGTGGCACGGGAGGCCAGGTCGGCGCGGTTGGCGGCGAGTTCGGCGGCGATCGCCCCCGCGCCCTCGCGCAGGCCCCGGGCCAGCAGCGCCACCTCAGCCGACTTCTGCTTGGCGAACGCGAGCCAGCGGACGATCTGCGGGTCGATGTCGCGCTCGATGGTGGCGTCGATGGGCACGTGCAGCAGCGAGCTGGACGGCGCCACGTCGACCGTGTCCGCGAGGCCGAGGAGGGTCGCCAGGGTGGCGAGCGACTTCTCCAGGTCGTTGATCCAGATGTTGCGGCCGTCGACCACCCCGGCGACCAGCCGCTTGCCGGGCAGGCCGCCGGCGGCGGCGAGATCGTCGAGGTTGGCGGCGGCAGATCCCGTGAAGTCCAGCGCCAGGCCCTCGACTGGGGCCTTGGCCAGCACCGGCAAGGCCTCGCCGAGGCGGTCGAAGTAGCTCGCGACCAGGAGCTTGGGCCGGTCGGTGAGGGCGCCGAGGTCGCGGTAGGCGCGGGCGGCGGCGTTGAGCTCGGCGGGGGTGCGGTCCTGGACGAGCGCGGGCTCGTCCAGCTGCACCCCGGGCGGCGCCGGCGGCGCGCAGGTCGGCCAGCAGCTCGGCGTAGACGGGCAGCAGCCGGTCCAGCAGGGTGAGCGGCTCGAAGTCGGCGGCGACACCGGGCGCGGGCTTGGCCAGCAGCAGGTAGGTGACCGGGCCGACCAGCACCGGGCGGGCCTCGTGGCCGAGCGCCAGGGCCTCGGCCAGTTCGCCGGCGGCCTTGGCCGGGTTCGCGGTGAAGGCGGTGTCGGGGCCGAGTTCGGGCACCAGGTAGTGGTAGTTGGTGTCGAACCACTTGGTCATCTCCAGTGGCGCCACCTCCTGGGTGCCGCGTGCCATCGCGAAGTAACCGTCAAGCGGGTCGGCGTCGACGGCGGCGCGGTGGCGGGCCGGGATCGCGCCGACGGCTACCGTGGTGTCCAGAACATGGTCGTAGAGCGAGAAGTCCCCGGTGGGGACCTCCTCGATGCCGGAGTCGGCGAGCTGCTGCCAGTTCCCCCGGCGCAGGTCGGCGGCGGTGGCCAGTAGAGCGTCGGCGGTGACCGCGCCCTTCCAGTAGCCCTCGATCGCCTTCTTGAGCTCCCGGCCCCCGCCCTGGCGGGGGTAGCCGTACACGGTCGCGATTGCCGCGGCTGCGGACTTCGTGGTCAAGGGACTCTCCTTCGCGAGTCTGTCTCCTCAAGTGCCCGGCGACGGCACGAGAACGCGAAGGGATGACGAACCGGGCGGCGGCCGCCGTGGACGCGCGTACCTGATCCGCCTGGTATGGTCGCCGACCCGCCCTCGAGGTCACCGGATGTCCACACGCGGATCGTCCGCGGGCGGGCAGCGGGCAGGTCTTCGGACTCGCGGACACACCCACCCGTGAAGGGCGGACACCTACTGGCCGTCGCTTCCCAAACCCGACCCGGGCCCAGTGCGTATGACGGCGGTCGTTCCCACTCACCGCTGCGGGGCAGTCCCGGATTCCCACCGGGTTCCCTCTTACGACACCCTGCCTGGCGGACAGGGCGAACCAGCTGCACCGGCCAGCCTAGAGCCAATCCGCCAGCATCCGGCTGGAGAATCACTCAATCGCCCACATATTGAGACGGCGTCGGATCCTCCCTCATCCGCCCGTGCTCCGTCCGGGACCTCGCCGTACTCGTCGACCGACCCCTGCCGCAGTGCTCCCCACGGCCTGGACCCGGGCTCTCTAGGCTAGGCGCATGCGGATCGTCTCCCTGTTGCCTGCTGCGACCGACATCGCCGCCGAGCTCGGTCTGGGTGGGGCCCTGGTCGGCCGGACTCACGAGTGCGACCGGCCGGCCGCCACCGTCGCGGGGATCCCGGTGGTGACGGCTGCCGAGTTCGACGCCGACCGGCTCACCAGCCGGGAGATCTCGGAGGCCGTCGGCGGCGCGGCCCACCGGGGCTCGTCGCTCTACACGCTCGACGTGGAAAAATTGGCCGCCCTCGCGCCCGACGTCGTCCTCACTCAGGACCTCTGCGAGGTGTGCGCCGTGTCCTACACCGGAGTGACCGAGGCCGTGCGGATCCTGGACGGCGGCCCGCGCGTGCTGAGCCTGGAACCCCGAACGCTCCCCGAGGTCATCGCCTGCCTGGAACACGTCGGCGCCGAACTCGGTGTCGCGGCCACCGCCGCCCGCGTCGCCGCCGCACTGCACGCGCGGCTGGACCGGGTAGCGGCGGCCGTGCATGGCCTGCCCCGACCACGGGTCGTCGCGGTGGAATGGCTCGACCCGCTCTGGCCCGCCGGCCACTGGGTGCCCGAGCAGGTCGAGATCGCGGGCGGGACCCCGCTGCTGGCCGAGGCGGGCGAGCACACCAAGCCCATCACCTGGGACGCGGTGCGCTCCGCCCGGCCCGATGTCCTGCTGGTCCTGCCCTGCGGATTCCCGCCGGCCCGGACCGAGCGGGAATTCCATCTGCTCACCGGACTGCCGGGCTGGGACGAGCTGCCGGCCGTCCGGGACGACCGGGTCTGGATCCTCGACGGCCCGTCCTACTTCAACCGTCCCGGTCCCCGCGTCGTCCGCGGCGTCGAAGTCCTGGCCCAGATCCTGCACGGCGTCCGGACGGGCGACACGGTGACCGTCGACGAGGCCCGCCGCCCGGCCCGTTAGCGACGGCTCCGCGGGGCGCTCCCACCCCCGCCCGACCCGGGTGGGCGAAACCCCGCCCGGGGCGGGGAGGACGCCACCGAGCCGATCGGCCCGCTCAGCCCTACAGTGCCTGGCGGTAGTCAGGACCTCCCCGAGGGAGCGGGGTGCGCGGCAAGGCTGGACTGATTCGTCGGGCTGGTCGTGCCCCGGGTCCGGAGGACTGTCCTCCTGCTCTCGTGGCCGGCGCGCGGTGCCGGCGCGGATTCGGACGTGCCGGCGAGCCGTCCCCGCATCGGGCGGCTCGCCCTGGCGGCGGGTCAGCGGTGGGTGAACGACGGCGGGCGCTTCTCGGCGAAGGCCGCCATGCCCTCCTTCTGGTCTGCGGTGGCGAAGGTGGCGTGGAAGAGCCGGCGTTCGAAGCGGACGCCCTCGGCGAGGCTGGTCTCGAAGGCGCGGTTGACGCTCTCTTTCATCATGATCGCCACCGGGGTGGACATCGCAGCGATCGTCTCGGCGGTGGCCAGTGCCTCGGCCAGCAGCTGGTCGGCCGGGACGCTCCGGGAGACCAGGCCGGCCCGCTCGACCTCCTCGGCGCCCATCATGCGGCCGGTCAGGCAGAGCTCCATGGCCTTCGCCTTGCCGATCGCCCGGGTCAGGCGCTGCGAACCTCCGATGCCCGGGATCACACCGAGCTTGATCTCCGGCTGGCCGAACTTCGCGGTGTCCGCCGCCAGTAGGACGTCGCACAGCATCGCCAGCTCGCAGCCGCCGCCGAGCGCGTAGCCCGCGACGGCCGCGACGACCGGCTTGCGCAGCGCGCCGAAGCGGTCCCAGGCGGCGAACCAGTCGCCCAGGTAGGCGTCTGTCGCGTCCCCGGCCCGCTCCCGAGCAGCCCGGGTTGCAGCTGCCCTACGCGCGAGCCATACCTGACAATTCCATCAGGTCAGGTCAGCAAAAGTCAGCATCAGTCTGACCACACCCTGATCTACGCGCGCATACCTGAGAATCGAAGCCCTTCTGGATCGCGCCGACACAAGCCGCACGACAAGGTGGGCCACCTCAGTATCGGGCCGCCGAAGCCACTCGCCCGATTGTCGCAGCCGCACCCCGTTTTCGCAGGTCAGAACCATGTCGGTACAGGCTTCCGCGCGCTCGCCGCGGTCACTCGGGTACTCGCCCAGCCGCACAGCGCGCCACCCTAGCCCCCTTCACTCGTCTCAGCTGCCCCGGTACGCTCTCCTCACCGGATCGGTCGGCGTAGAACCCTCAGTTCTACATCCCGCTCGCGGACGTCACGCCCGGCGTCCTCGTGGACGAGGACCGTCCGCAGCGGCTCAAGCGCGGCACCGCCCGTCGGCACGGCCTGAAGGTCGGTGACATCCTGCGGCCCGCCGCGGCCCGCACGCACTTCTCCAAGTGACCGCTCCGTGCGTTCGGTCCTCACGCACCTGCTGGCATTACCCTCTTGCTCAACTCCCGTGAGTTCCATACTCCTTGACCGAATCGGTGGCCGGGCACCACGGCCGGACCGGTCTCGGGTAGCAGCCACCAGGCAGGCACTCGATCGACCTGGCGGCGGACCGCCCTGCCGTACGGGCCGGGCAGTTCCTCCTCGGCGTGCTCCGGCCCGGGCTGCGGCGGGCGAACCTCGGATGCGTGTGACCCCGGGCCGTGGTCTCGGCCTCGCCTCAGCGGGCGTGCCCGTCGTCGCACGCCGCCTCGGACGGAGGCGGTCCCGGCGAACGGCGCTGGAGCCGGCCCGGGACCAGACCGGCTCCCCGCTCCCGGACTACTTTCCGAGGGCCGCCACGCCGGCCTGGGCGAACTGCTCGTCCAGGTCGCCACTGGGCGCGCCGGCCACACCGACCGCCGCGACGGGCGCGCCCTTGACCTGGACCGGTGCGCCGCCGGCCAGGAAGAGGGTGCCGGGGATGTCCTTGAGGCCCGGCGCCTGGGCGAGGCGCTTGACCAACTCGGAGGTCGGCGCGTTCCAAGAGACCGCGGTGAAGGCCTTGCGCTCGGCCGACTGGTAGGACTGCGGGCCGGCTCCGTCGCCACGCAGCGTCACCAGCGTATTGCCGTCACGGTCGACCACGGCCACCGAGACGTGCTGGCCGCCCCGCTGGGCCGCGTCCAGCGCGGCCTGCGCGGCCTTGGTCGCGGCGGCGATCGACAGGTGGGTCGACTCGGTCAGGTTGCCCTTGGCGGTCTCAGGGCTCCCGGCGGCCGAGGGCTTGGCCTCCTCCGCGCTGGCGGCCACCGCACCGAAGGTGCCCGCGCCCACGGCGACCGCCGCGATGGCACCGGTGAGAACTCGGCCGAGCGTGCCCGTCTTCTTCATGGTTCTGCTGCTCCTGTCGGATCGGCTCGGGAAGCCGTGCGGCTCCCGCTGTGCCTCGATCCTCCGGCCGCCGGTGCGCCGTCCGGATCGGCGTTCCAGCCCGAACCCGCAGGCATCATGGATGACAACGGGGTCAGCCGATCGGTTGATGTGCCCGGGCGCCGCGCGGGCCACCATGCCAACAGGCGGTGACCGGCGCGCCCGAGGTCGGCGGCCCGCCCAGCAGTCAGAACGTACGGATCAGGAGATGCCAGTGCACCAGGCCGCAGCCGAGGCGGCGAACCCCGACTCGAGGTGGCTGGCCGTCGTCATGCGGGTGGCGTTCCTCGTGCTGCTCGCCGCCTCGCTCACCCGCTTCCTGGTCCACCACCTCCACAGCCCGCTGACGCCCTGGGTGATCGGGCTCAGCCTCGCCCTCGCCGCGGGCCACCTGCTGGTCGCAGCCGACCGCCGGCCCACCCGGCTGGCCGCCGTCCTCACGGTGTGGGCGCTGCTCGTCCTGATCGCGCCCAGCTTCGCCTGGTGCGCCGTACCGCTCATCTACACCGTCCTGCGGGCGCTGCCCCCGCGCGCCGCGATTCCGCTGGTCACGGCGCTGACCGCGCTGGTGGTGCTCGCCGAGCTGGAACTCGCCGACGGCTTCGACCCGACCCTCCCCCTTGTCCCGCCGGCCGTCGCCGCACTGGCCACCGCCGTCTTCCTGCACATGGAGCGGCAGAGCGCCCGCCAGCGGACGCTGATCGACGACCTACTCGCCACCCGCCGCGAACTGGCCGCCACCGAACGACGCGAGGGCGCGCTCGCCGAGCGTGAGCGGCTCTCCGCGGAGATCCACGACACCCTCGCACAGGGCCTGTCCAGCCAGCAGATGCTGCTCCAGGCCGCCGAACGCACCTGGGACCACGACCCCGTCACCGCCCGCACCCATGTCCAGGCCGCCACCGCGATCGCCGGCCGCAACCTCGCCGAGGCCCGCCGCTTCGTCCACGACCTGGCCCCGGCCGACCTCGCCGACCAGGGCACGCTGGATGCCGCCCTGCGCGCCCTGGCCGCCCGGGAGAGCGCCGAGAGCGGCCTGCCCGTCCACTTCCACCTGGATGGCACGCCGGTACCGATGCCCCTCGCCGCCCAGTCCGGGCTGCTGCGCATCGCCCAGGGCGCGCTGGCCAACGTCCGCGAGCACGCCCACGCCTCGGCGGCCGCGATCACCCTGACCTACCTCGACGACCAGGCCGTCCTGGACGTCGCCGACGACGGCCGCGGCTTCCACCCGGACACCCACCGGCCGACCGGAGGGCGCGGCCACGGCCTGCCCGCCATGAAGGCCCGGCTGCGCCAGCTGGGCGGCGCCCTCACCGTCGAGAGCACGCCCGGCCAGGGCACCGTCGTCTCCGCCGCGATCCCCCTGGAGGCCAAGTGACCGACACAGCGACCGTCCCGGTACGCCTCCTCGTCTGCGACGACCACGCCGTGGTCCGGGCCGGGCTGCTGGCACTGCTCGCCAGCGCCCCGGGCATCGAGGTGGTCGGCGAAGCCGGCAGCGGGGAAGAGGCCGTCGCGTTGACCGCCCGACTGCGGCCCGACGTCGTACTGATGGACCTCCAGCTCGGCGAGGGCATCAACGGCATCGAGGCCACCCGCCGCATCACCGCCCGGCCCGGCTCCGGCCACGTCCTGGTGCTCACCACCTACGACACCGACGCCGACATCACCCGCGCCATCGCCGCCGGCGCCACCGGCTACCTGCTCAAGGCCGAACGGCCCGAGGAGCTGTTCGCCGCCATCCACGCCGCCGCGCTCGGCCGCCCGGCCCTCTCCCCACCGGTGGCCTCCCGGATGATGGCCCAGATGCGCACCCCCTCACCCCAACTCACCGACCGCGAACAGGACATCCTCACCCAGCTCGCCCAGGGTCTCGGCAACCGCGAGATCGCCCGCGCACTGTTCATCAGCGAGGCCACCGTCAAGACCCACCTCGGTCGGATCTACGCCAAGCTCGGCGTCGACACCCGCGCCGGCGCGGTCGCCGTCGCCAAGGAACGCCGCCTGCTGCACTGAACGATCCGGTCGCCGTCGCCGAGGAACGCCGCCTGCCGCACTGAACGATCCGGTCGCCGTCGCCGAGGAACGCCGCCTGCCGCACTGAACTCGACGCGCTCGGCGTGGGTCGAGCGCCGGAGGTCCGCTTCCCAGCGCCCTGGCCGCGCCACTTCGGATCGGTGACGGTGGTGAAAGCGTCGGGCTGCGGACTCAGGCCGCCGCGGCCGGATCGGTGACCTCCTCGCACCGCTGCCGGAACGTCGTCGGGGTCGTCGACTCCGCGGTGCGCGGCTCGGTCCTCACGGGGTCAGGCCGGGCGCGGGATGTAGGCCAGGCCGTGGGCGCCGGGCTCGCCGAGCTTGGCGATGTCCAGCCGGGCCAGGCTCTGCAGCGTCTCCAGGTCGACGATGTCGACGATGTCGACGGTGGACGAGACGACGCAGGCCACATAGGCGAGGCGGCCGTCGGGGGACGAGGTGATGGTCAGCGGGAAGAGCCCCACCTCGTCCTGGCCGAGCTGCTTGCGGGTGTCGGCGGAGAACACCGTGAGGCTGCCCGGCGCATGGCGTCCGAGCGGTGACGTCGGGTCGGGCTCCATGCGCGTTTCGCCCGCGAGCAGCATGCCCGTCGACGTCAGGTGCACCGGCAGGACGATGTTCTCCGTGGGCAGGGTGTCGACGACGGACGCGGTCGGGGCGTCGATGACCCGGATTCCGGTGGCCGGACGTTCCGCGGTGATGTCGGAGAACGAACCGCCGTAGGGCGAGGCGACGAAGGCTTGCGTACCGTCGGCGGAGACGGCGAGCCCTTCACTGCCCGGCACCTCGACCTTCGCGGTGAGGACTCCCCGTTCGAGGTCGACGAAACCCGCGCCGCGGAGCGGCTCGGCACGTCACCCGCGGCGGTCAGTCGCACCCTGGCGCGGCTCCGCCGTGCCGTCGGTGACCCGCTGCTGGTCCGCGCGGGTCAGGGGATGGTCCCGACCCCGCGAGCCCTGGAACTCCGGGAGGAGGTGGGCGCGTTGCTGCTCAGCTGCGACAACGTCCTGCGGCCGGAGCCGGTTTCGACGCCGTGCACCTCCAGCGCACCTTCACCGTGCAGGCCACCGACGTGCTCCTGGTGGGGCTGGCCGGCACCTTGACCGAACGGATCCACGCGCAGGCCCCGCACGTGGACGTGGTCTTCCTCCCGGAGGCGCTGGAGGGCGGCCCCGCGCTGCGGCAGGGCTGGGTCGACGTCGAGCTGGGCGTTCTCGGTCACCTGGACCCGGAGATCCGCACGCGTCAGCTCACCAAACGGACGCTGGTCGGCGTAGCCCGCAGCGATCACCCCCTCTTCGACGAGCGGATCGACGCCCGCCGTTTCGCCGCGGCGGACCACATCGGCATCTCCCGGCTCGGCAAACGCCTCGGGCCCATCGACAGGGCGCTCGCGGAACTCGGGCTGCGGCGCCGGATCGCCGTCGTCGTACCCAGCCACACGAGCGCGATGATGCTCGCCCGGGACACCGACCTCGTGGCGCTCAGCCTGGCCGACTGGCTCCCCGGCGCCATCTCCGCGATGGGGCTGCGCACCTTCCCCGTCCCCCTCGACCTGCCGCCCCTGGACCTCGGAATGGCCTGGCACCCCCGCAACTCGACCGACCCGGGGCACCGCTGGTTCCGCGACCACCTGGCGGCCGCGGTCCTGGCCCCGTCAGGGCCGGAGGACGACAGCTCGCAGCGGAGCACAACGGCATAGTGGCGAGCTTCGGGGCGGCTCCGGGCCATGGCCGGGAGCAGGGCGACTCAGGCACGTATCCCGCCGGTCCGAACTTCGCCAGCTGATGGCGCCTTCCAGCCATCCATGTCCGGTTCTGTGGCACGAAATGGCTGGAAGCGAGCGGGCAGTACTGCGCGGTCACCTTCTGGATCTACTATCGGAGGCGGGGGTCCTCCTGCCGCGCTCAGCCGTGTTCGGCAAGCGGGGTTTCCGCACCAATTCGCTTGTATTGTCACGATGATGACGTGCAGTCACACACGTCTTCTTCTGATCAGAGGAGTGGACGTGGATGTCCGGCAAGCATGGGCGGCCGAACTCGACCCGGCCGATCGGACGTTGGTCGAGGAGTCACTCGCCTTCGTGAGCGGCGCGGACACCGACGGCGTGCTGGCGGGCCTGGCGCCCGGGCTGACCGAGCGGCAGCGGGCCTCGGTGGCCGCGCACTGCGCGATGGCGCACGCGGCCGTCCTGGTCTTTCCGGCCTCGCTCGACCGGCTGATCGCCGGCTTCCGGTCCGCGGGCTTCTCGGTCGGCGAGCCCGTGCCGAGCGTGGTGGTCCGGGACCGTCTCAGCCTCCGGTACGGTGTGCCGGCCGACGCGCTGAACGTTCGGATCGTGCACATCCACCGCCCGTCGACCGGCCACGGCCCGGGCTTCGTCGAGCTCTTCGCCCTGGAGGCGCCGGGGGGCTCGGAGTTCACCGGGATCGCCGCGCGCGAGCGCACCGAGCGGAACGAGTCCCATCTGGCGCTGGACGTCGGCGCGCCGGACGACGTGGTGCTGGCAGGGCTGAGCAGCCTGCTGACCGAGCACGGCGGGCTGACGGCCGACGGCGGCGGCTACAACGCCGTGGAGGACTGCACGGTGCTGTACTTCCGCAGTCCCGAAGCCACACCCCCGGGCTCGAACCCCGATCACTACCGCAGACTTGAGCTGCGTGTGCTCGGCCACCACCCCGGCGCGCTGGCCGCGCACACGGCGACCGCGACGGATGATCCGACGAAGCGGCTGCTGGAGCTGATGACCGGGGCCTGGACGACACAGGCGATCGCGGTGGCCGCGGAGCTGGGCCTGGCCGACCACCTGCCGGGCCCGAGCCGCCCGGAAGCTCCTTGTCCGATCGGCGAGTTGGCCGAGCGGCTCGGCGTCGCCCCGGACGGTCTCACCCGTCTGCTGCGCTATCTGACCGCCGCGGAGCTGGTCACTCCCACCACGGACTCCTACCGGCTCACCGCACTGGGCGAACTGCTGCGGCGGGATGCCCGGCACTCGCTGCGCCCGCTGGCGCTGCTGTACGGCGGCCCGTTCTACCAGTCCTTCGGCGCGCTGGCCCACGCCGTGCGCACCGGGCAGGAGGCGTTCGCGACGATCTTCGGCCAGGGCCATTTCGACTACTTCGCCGAACACCCCGCCCTGGCAACGCTGTTCGACAGCGCGATGGCCGCCAGCGCGGAGATGTTCGAGCCGGTCCCCGGGCTCGTCGACCTCTCCGACGCCCGCGTCGTCGTGGACGTCGGCGGCGGCAGCGGCGAGCTGCTCAGCCGGTTCCTCGCCCACACGCCGCACCTGCGCGGTGTCCTCTTCGAGCGCGCCCATGTGCTGGAGCGCGCCCGGCAGCGACTGGCCGACGACGGGCACGCCGACCGCTGCGACCTCGTGGCCGGTGACTTCACCCAGGGCGTGCCACGAGGCGGCGACGTCTACCTGCTCTCGCGGATCCTGCACGACTGGGACGACGAGCAGTGCCTTGCGATCCTGCGCCGGTGCGCGGCCGACGTCCCCGAGGACGCCCGACTGCTGATCGTGGAACGCCTGTTGCCCACGGACGGGACGTCATCGCTGGCGGCGGCCTGGGACCTGCACATGCTCTGCAACGTGGGCGGGCGGGAGCGGACCGCGGAGCACTACGCACGGCTGCTGTCGGCAGCCGGCTTCGACCTGGTCGCGATCTCCGGCCTGCCGCTGGACGGCAGCCTCCTGCACGCCCGCAGGCGCGGCTCGGACCAGGCCGCCCGGACCTGACGGCTGCCCAGACTCGGCACACCGTAGTGAGGATCACAGCCCTGGCGATCTCAGCCGACGACCATCTGACGGACCTCCGGAGCCGGCGGACCGGAACCGCCTCCTGACGCCGGCAGACTCAAGGGCTGGCCGCGCTGTCGCTGGACGCGATGGCCTCGATGGTGTACGGCCCCGAGGCCATCGTGGTGGTGTGGCGGCGGGCAGTCAGGGGCTGGGACACACCCTGCCGGTGACGGTGGCGATCGTGGCGTACCGTGCTGAAGAAGCGGTACAACCCGGTCAACTGGCATTGGGTGGACGACTCCGCGCAGCACCACCTCTGAGGCGCGCCCCGTACGCACGACGGCATCCGGAGCTGCGGTGATACGGTCCCTGATCGTGACAGAGCAGCTTCCGGTGTTCCCGTATCACCCTGACCCGGTGGCCACCGGCGCCATCGTCCGATCCGACGGGGAGTGCAGTTGCTGCGATCGGGCCCGTGGCTACATCTACACGGGCCCCGTCTACGCGGCGGAGGACCTCCGCAATCGGCTCTGCCCGTGGTGCATCGCGAACGGGAGCGCGGCTGCCCGTTTCGACGCCCAGTTCACGGATGTGGTCGACGACGTTCCACGGGATCGCCTCTTCGCGATCACGCAACGCACGCCAGGATTCAGCGCCTGGCAGCAGGAACACTGGCTGGTCCACTGTGACGACGGTGCTGCCTTCCTTGGGACCGCTGGAGCTGCCGGGCTTGCCGCCTACCCCGAAGCATGGACATCGCTCCAACGAGAACTCGAGTCCTGGCCCGCGTCGCAGGCCGAGCAGTTCCTCAAGGCATTGACCAAGGACGGTCAGCCAACCGCCTACCTCTTCCGGTGCCGAGTCTGCGGCAGCCACCTCGCCTACTCGGACGCCACGTAGGTCCGGGCAACGGGTTGATCGACTCGGTCGGTACGTTCGCCCGGTTCAGCGGCAGCTGACGTGTCCCGCACCGACGAAGCCGGTAGCCAACGACTATGCCCGTGTGCCCCGCCCCGGCGGTCGCGAGGTCCGCCCGCTACGCGTGCAGTTCCAGGGAGATGTGCGAGGACAGCGCGCGGAGGAAGTCGGGCGCGTCGAAGATCTCGCCGGCGGAGGCGACACCGGCCGTCCTGGTCCGTCCCGTGAGGATGCGATCGACCGCTTCCACCACGAGCGGCGCGGTGACGGCGTAGATGTCCTGGCCCCTTGCCACGGCGCGGCGTTCAGCGCCGCCGGAGCGCACGACGACATCGACGAGGAAGGTCTGATCGGACCGCCCGTGCTCGTCGACCGCGGTCAGCGTCGGCGTGTCCGGGGCCGACACGTCCCTGGCCGCCTCGACCGTCATGTAGGTGCGCACCTCGGGGATGGACAGATGGCTTGGAACGGTGACGACGTCGGCCATCGTGAACTCCCCGATGACGGCCCGGATACCCATCGGGTCGGGAAAGTGCCACTCCACCGTCGACGGGTCGTCATGGCGGTACTCCAACCGTCCGTTCGCGTAACGGACTCGCCGGCCGCCCCGCCGCTCTCGGGAGACCGCGCCCGCGGCACGCGTCCCGGCGGTGGGGTGCCAACTGCTCAGCCCGTACGCGATGTGCGCCTCGTCGGCCGCCGTCCAGTCACCCATCGCGGCGGTGGCCAGCAGGTCGCCGAGGCCGCCGTAGAAGGCCATCGCGGGGACGATCACCGCTCCGGCGGCGCGGGCGCGGTCCGTGAAGTGCGTGAACGTGTCGACGTTGGCCTCGATCTCGGCCGCCACATCCACGTACGGGATCCCGGCACGCAATGCCGCCTCGATCACGGGGGCGGCCGTCGTGGCGAAGGGCCCGGCGCAGTTGATCACGGCTGCCGCACCGGCCAGTGCGCGATCGAGCGAGGCCGGATCGCCGACCGATGCCGGCCGGGCGTCCAGTCCGGGACGGGAGGCCGCCAGTGCCTGCAACTTGTCGGTGTCGCGGCCGGAGAGAACCGGGAGGAACCCGCGATCCAGCAACTGCGCCACCACGAACCGCCCGGTGTGCCCGTACGCACCGAATACCGCCACCTTGTGTCCCGTTCCCATGGGTCCTCCCCCGTGCTCAGATGATCTGCTGTGCTCTGTCGTGATCATCCTGGCGGGGGCGGGCGCCCCACGCGAGTGTCTGGAACGCCATGACCCATACAATTCCGGACATGGACACTGTCGCGCTGGCCCTCACCGACGGGATGCTGCACTTCGAGCTGGCCATGGCGTACGAGGTCTTCGGCGCTGCCCCCGTCAGCGTGGTGGGCCCCTGGTACGACGTCGCCGTCTGCGGGCCGGACACCGTGCAAGTCGGCCGGTTCCGGTTGGAGCCGGACCACGGACTCGACCAACTCCCGCGCGCCGACACCGTGATCGTCCCGGGCTGGGCCGACGTCGACGAGGATCCACCAGCCGAGCTGGTCGACGCGGTGCGCGCGGCCCACGAGGCAGGCGCACGTGTGGCCTCCCTCTGCACGGGCGCGTTCGTACTGGCCGCCGCCGGCCTGCTGGACGGGCGGCGCGCGACCACGCACTGGGCGCACACCCAAGCCCTGGCCGCCCGCTACCCCCAGGTGGTGGTGGACCCGAACGTCCTGTACGTGGACAACGGCAGCGTGCTCACCTCCGCCGGCAAGGCCGCCGCCATGGACCTGTGCCTGCACCTCGTCCGCCTCGACCGCGGCTCGTCAATCGCCAACGCGGTCGCCCGCCGCCTGGTCGTACCACCGCACCGGGACGGCGGGCAGGCCCAGTTCGTCACCACCCCGATGCCCGCCCCGGCGAGCCACCCGCTCGCCGAACTGTTCCCGTGGGCGATCGAACGACTGGACCAGCCGCTGACCGTGACGGACCTGGCCCGCCAGGCCCGGATGAGCTCGCGCCACCTGAGCCGCCACTTCAGGTTGGTGACCGGGACCACCCCGCTGCAATGGCTGCTCACCCAACGGATCCGCCACGCCCAGGAGCTGCTGGAGACCACCGACGACAGCGTCGACACCATCGCGGCGGCCACCGGCATGGGCACCGCCACCACGCTGCGCCGGCACTTCAACCGCACGGTCGGCGTGCCTCCGGACACCTACCGCCGCACCTTCCGCTCGCGGACCCACCCCGGCCCGACCGACAGCGGGCAACACCACCAACTCCCCTGAGCCCAGGGGACCACCCTCGCTGACCGGCTCGCTGCTCTCCTCGATCGGCCGCGCGCCGCCGGCAACGCCGTGATCCGCTCGTCCTGCTCGACGGGGCGGTTCGGCCGCCGTCGCCGACGGTGGGGGCAGCCCGCATGGGTTCCTCTTCACCGAGCTGCTCACCCGCAGGGAGGTGGTCCAGCACCTCGCCGTGATGGCCGTGATCAACTCGACCGGACAGGTACGGCTGTCCGTGGTAGGCAGGCCGCCGGGCTCGACGTTCAGTCCGCTTCGCAGAGGTCCGGACCAGACTCGGAAAAGACTGTCCGCCGCAACTCGCCTCCTCGTCACGGCAAGTGACGGCGAACCACCGGCCACGGCCCGCCCCTCGACAAAGCCGGGGGACGGGCCGTACGGACCTTGCGCGGTACCGCCCGCCAGGACTGTTACGCCTGGTTGGCCGCCGGTTCCACCGTGCGTTCCACGGCCGGTGCGGGAGCGGCGGCGCGTTCCCGGTGGCCGCGCTCGATGCGCTGTCCCCAGCCGGCACCCACCAGGATCAGGACCGCGCCCGCTACTCCGTACATCCCCAGTCGGTCCCCGCCCAGCAGGACGCCCACCAGCAGGGCCCACACCGGCTCGGTGCCCAGCAGCAGGCTGACCCGGGACGGAGAGGTCGTCCGGACCGCCCACATCTGCACGAAGAACGCGAAGACCGTGCAGATCAGCGCGAGATAGAGCAGGTCGACCCACTGTCCGGGGCCGAGCTGCCGGGCGAGCGAGACGAAGGAGTCCCCGGCCAGCGGACTGGCCAGGCAGAACAGCACGGCGGCCGTGGCCATCTGGAGGTAGGTCAGGTTGAGCGAGTCGTACTGTTTCCCGGCTGATCTGCGGTGCATCACGGTGATGTGGACGGCCCGTACCCCGGCGGCGATCAGCACCAGCCAGTCTCCCGCGGACGGGACCCGCAGGCCGTTGCCGGAGGCCAGCAGCGCGACGCCGACCACTGCCATGACCGCCGCGACGAAGAACCGCGGCGGCAGCCAGGACCGGCTGACGGCGCTGTCCAACAGCGGGGTCATCACGATGGTGAGGCTGATGATGAGCCCGGCGTTGGTCGCACTGGTGTGTGCGATGCCATACGTCTCGAACAGGAAGATGACGGCGAGGATGGTGCCGAGGAGTATCCCGGTGACTGCTTCGTCGCGACCGACGCCGCGCAGTCGGCGCAGGCAGACCGGCAGCATCGCCAACACCGTGACCGAGAAGCGCAGTGCCAGGGCGGCGATCACCGTCGTGGGCGTGACCAGTTCCTTCGCGGCCAGATAGGTGGAGCCCCACACGACTGCCACCAGGAGCAGCAGGACATCGACCAGCCGGGCGGGGACTTGGGGTCTGGGCAAGGGCGTTCTCTCTTCCGGGGCGGCGGCCGACGGGGGCGTCCGGTGGGTGTCGGACTTCCCCCCGCCGACGGAGGTCGGTCTTGTCAGACGGTCAGATAGGCGGCGCTCTCGGCTAGGATCGAATGCTCCTCCCACGCCTCGCGGTCCCGCAGGTAGCGCGGATCGTCGGCCACGATCGACCGGGTCTCGGCGCCGCCCACGGTCAGCTGCCAGCGTACGGTGCCGGTCACCCTGACCGCGCAGGTGTCGATGAACGACTGCAGCGCCAGACGCAGTTCGCCGTACCAGCGGCCCTCCAGGGCCTCGCGCACCCACAACTGCTCCAGGTGCATCTTCTCGCGCATGGTCTCGGCCTCGAGGGTGGCGGTCTCCAGGTGGCGGTAGGTGCGCAGCAGTAGCCAGGCCGCCGGCATCTCCCGGATCTCGAGGACCTTCTCCCCGTTGTCCAGGTGCTCCAGGCCGCTGTACCGGCCCAGGCCGTAGGCGCCGACCCGGGTGTTCAGCTCGGCGACGAGCTCCCGCAGCGGCAGCTGCACGCCGTCGAGCGCCACCGGGACACCCTCGTGGAACCGCACCTCAAGGCTCTCCGCGGTGAGACCGGGGCGAGCGGCGCTCCATCGGTACATGTGCTCCGGTACCGCGTGGTCCTCGGGGTCGTCGAGGATGCCCGACTCGAACTCGCGGCACCACAGGTTGGAGTCGCCGCTGACGATCCGCTCGCTCATCTGGTCCAGCCCGACCTCCTTGAGCTCCAGGATCTTCTGCTCGCGGTCCACCGGGTCCAGGTCGTACGGGCTGCCGTAGTGGCCGGCGAAGCCGAGCAGGGCCAGCGCCCCGTTCAGTCGGCGCAGTGTGTTCTGCGACCGGTTCGCGGTGTGCACGACGGCGGTGGCGCCGAGCTGCTGGGCCAACTCCACTGCGAGTCTCGCGATGAGCGGACGGCTCAGCGTGGAGCTGACCGGATGGGTGTCGAGGTAGACCGCCTGGGCGGCGATGGCCGGTCGGACGAACTCGTCGATGAAGGCCTGCCGGCCGTCGATGATGTGCAGGCGCACCCCGAGCTCGTCGGCGATGCGCTGCTTGTGCTCGCTGCTCTCGTCCTCGCCGATGTCGACGCTCACTGCGTGGATGTCGCTGAAGCCTGCGGCCTTCAGCCGCAGCAGCAGGTAGCTGCTGTCCAGTCCTCCGCTGAAGAGGGTCACGATGGGCTGGTCCGGGTCCAGCGCCTCGCGCGTGAGCTGCCGGAACGAGCGGATGATCTGTCCTTGCTTCACAGTGGTTACCCTCAAAGGTCAGCTGTCGGTACGGGTGAACATGGCGATGAGCACGTCCCGGTGGCCCGGGACACCGGGCACCGCCGGGGTCACCGGGGTGACGCTGTGCAACAGCCGCTCGTCGTCCGCGAACAGGAACTCGCCCGACTCGGACAGCAGGACCTCACCGAGGCAGTCGCGGCTCTCGGCGTCGTACACCGCACTGACGCCGCCCTCGATGGAGTTCCGTCCGATCAGCAGGGTGAGCACGTGGTCGACGCCGTCGCGGTGCAGCCCCTCCGGCGTGGGCTGGCCGGCCTCCTCGCCACGGGCCAGGATCCGGTTCTGGAAGGTCTGGATCTTCCAGTCGGCCGCGCCCACGCTCCGCGCCAGCGTGCCGGCGCACCACTGGAAGATCGACCGCAGCACGGGGCCCTCCGCGACGTGCTGCTCGAATGGCTCGAAGTGCCGCTCGATGCCGCCGTTGAGGTGGTTGATGTACAGCGGCTGGGAGTAGGCCACATGCGGCAGCCAGGTCACCTGCTCGGTGTCGGCCCGGTACGAGAACTCGGAGTAGCGCCGCTCACGGTAGGTGCCGCCGTCCGCCATGTAGCCGTCCTGGCGCAGGTTGTCCCAACTCGCGGTGAACTGCTGCCATTCGGGGCCCTCGACGAACTGGGCGTCGAACACCGAGGCGAGCGTCCCGTGGACATATCCCGCCTCGGCTATGCCGGTTGCGGGGGAAGGCTGGATGGAGTTGCTCATGGTTGATCCCTTTCTCTACGGAAAACACAGGGATGGCCGGGAATCGGGCATGCGGGATCCGCCGCTCCGGGTGCGGGAGGTCAGCTGCGGCTGGGCATGCAGGACCGTGTCCGCACGGTGATCACTTCCCGGCAGTGATCTTGTGCACAGGACGGTCGGGCGTGCACCGGCCCGCGACGTGAGACATCTCGCACCCGCGCTGCCGGCTGCGGAACGTTTCGACGTTACGAGCGCACGCCGGAAACACCGCCACGCTCCGCCCCTGCCCTCCTGCTCAATCAGGAAAGGAGGGAGCGGGAGCCGAGGGTCGGCGCCACAGTCGGTTGACGGGTCCACATCAGGACTGTGCGACAGACTGCAGCATAGTCATACGCATGACTATCTGACAAGCAATCAAATCGCAGCTCACAGCAGCGATATCGAGATCACCTGTTGCGCCAACTCATACGTATGACTAGCCTCTGAGTGCATGAAACACACGGCCCCCTCGTGATCCCACGACCAAAGTTGACATGTCCCGCTACGTAATCCTGGCCAAGGATCTGCGATGCGGGCCGATCCACGAGAACGAGCCCGCGAGTCAGCCGTGGAACGGATGACTCGCGTGGCGGTCGGTCGGGGGCTGGGGCATCTCGCACCGCCGCTCGCCTAGGACGCAGTCAAACTCTGCGTGCTGACTATGCGTCAATTGCGCTTCATCAGACCGAACATGGCCAGAGCAGCATTGTTCTCCACGACCATTCCGGACGTGGGTTCAACCGAGCCGGCTCGGTCTTCGGCGCCTTCCTCGGCTTCACCGGCCCGAAGGTGCCGCTACCGGTCCACCCGGACCCGCAGGGCGCAGGGCGCAGACCGATCGTGCGGCGTTCGACCGTGCCGTGCGCAGTGCTTCAGGCCCTCCCCAACGTTTCCCTCGCCCGTCCAGAGACAGGAGTTCCCTCTTGCGTCACATCACGGTGTACTGCGGTGCCTCCCAAGGTCGGCGGCCATCGCACCGGCTTGCCGCTACCGAGTTCGGCCGACTGATCGCCGAGTCGGGTCTCGGACTCGTCTACGGAGGTGCATCGACCGGGCTGATGGGTGCCGTCGCCGATGCCGCTCTGGCCGGCGGAGCTCCGGTCACCGGCGTCATCCCGGAGGACCTGGTGCGTCACGAGGTCGCACACCCGGGACTCACCCGGCTGGAGACCGTCTCCAGCATGCACGAGCGCAAGGCACGCATGGTGGAGCTCGGCGACGCGTTCGTAGCACTCCCGGGCGGTTTCGGCACCGCTGACGAGTTCTTCGAGGTACTCACCTGGGCTCAACTGGGCCTGCACGGAAAGCCGTGCGCCCTGCTGGACACCGACGGCTTCTTCCAGCCGCTGCTGACGTTCCTGCGGCACGCCGCCGACGAGGGCTTCGTCCACCAGCGCTACCTGGACAACATCATCGTCAGCGCCCATCCGCAGGAGATCCTGGAGTCCTTCTCCAGCCACCGCGCCCTGCCGCACCTGTTCGCGGCGGCCTGACGGAGCACCATGACAATCCCCAGCTCCCTCAACCCCGTTACCACCGTGCGGCAGAGCCCCGCTGGCCTGGCGGTCTTCGACATGGACGGCACTCTGCTGCCCGGGACGACCGCCTGTCAGCAGATCGCACTCGCCGCCGGCGACCCGACCACGATCGACCGGCTCGAACAGGACTACCGCAAGGGCCTCATCGACAGCACCCGCTTCGCCGAACTGGCCCTGGAGTCCTGGGTCCAGGCCGGAGCGGACCTGTACCAACGGGCCTACGACGCCTGCCCGAAGATCGACGGCGTGCAACGCACGCTCGATTGGCTGCGTGCGCGCTCCGTAGCGACCTGCCTGATCACCATGTCACCCCGTCAGTTCGCCGCGTGCTTCACCGGATTCGACTACGTCTTCGCGTCCACCTATCCGACCGAAATCCTCGACCCGGAGGACAAGCCGCTCGTCGTCCGCCGCCTGCAACAGCAGCTCGGCCTCGACGACACGCGCACGATCGCCTTCGGCGACTCCGACTCCGACGTCCCGCTGTTCCGGACGCTCAGCCGGACCGTCGCGGTGAACGCGACCCCCAACCTGGCGGCCGTCGCGGCGCACCGGTACGACGGCGACGACATCTGGGCGGCACTCCAGGTCCTCCACCCCGTGACGGAGTCACGGTCATGACCTCACCCGGCATCATCGCGGCCGCCTGCCGGGCCTTCACCGCGGACTTCCCGGGCCAGGTGGCCGGCATCTCCGAGCCCCTGGGGGACGCCGGCTGGCAGGTGAAGTGGCAGGACGGACTCGAAAGCCGCTTCCCCGACGGCGAGTTGTGCATCGACCTCCCCGAGGACCCGGCGGGGCGTACCGTACTGCTCTGGCAGTCCGTCACCGGGGATCACGCCGAGCCGGATGTCGCCATCATGAGCTTGCTGGCCACGGCACGCTGCTACCGGGAACACGGGGCGGGGCGCATCGTGGCCGTGCTCCCCCACCTGGCGTATGCGCGTCACGACCGGCACGTGCCCGGCCAGCGCCGACCGGTCATGGCCGCGCTGCTGGCCGGCCTCGCCGCCGCCGCGGGCATCACCGACGTCGTCACCCTCGCCTCCGGTGCCCAGGACCTGCTGGCGCGGCTGTTCACCGGGACGGGTACCCGCCTCACCTTCCTGCCGGTGCACGAGCTCCACCTCGACGTTCTCGCCCCGCTGATGGAAGCGGGCTCGGTCCTGGTCGCACCCGACCGGGGCGCCGCCGACCACGTCGGCATGCTCGCCGCCGCACTCGGCGTACCGGTGCTGGTCGCCGACAAGCGCCGTACCGGCCCGGAACAGGTGGCAGTGACCCTCCGGTGCCAGGAGGACCTCCGCGGCCTGAGGCATGCCGTGATCGTCGACGACCTGATCACCAGCGCGGCAACCGTGGAGAACGTCGCCTGGGCCATCCGCGATCAAGCCGTCGATCCACGGATCGACGTGGTCGCCACTCACCTCCGGCTGACTCCCGGCGGCGCCGAACGCCTGACCAGACTCTGCAGGCAACGCACCCTGCACAGCATTCACACCACCGACTCGGCCGGCCGCGCCGTCGTCCTGGGCGGGCTGACGACAAGGCCCGCCATTCCCCGGATGGCCCAGGCGCTGGCGGCATGGCTGGCGGACGACACGTCCGCAGTGCAACCGGAACGAAGGACCCTCGCATGACCGCCATCACCGAATCCCCCCTGGCCGTGCCCGGACTCGGCTACCCCGACCTGTCGATGTCGGTCGTGTGCCTCGACCAGACCCGGCTCGGCGAGCACATCGAAACCCTGCAGGGCCTCGGTATCTCACGCCTGCACGTCGATCTGGTCGACCCGGCCTTCGGCGGCGGCCTCGGGCTTCCCCTCGAAACCATCAGCGACCTGCGCCGCAACTGCCCGCTGCCGGTGGACGTCCACATCATGCTCTCCCGACCCGAGCTGCTGCTCACCGAGGCGGCCTCCCGCGGCGCTGCAGGCATCTGCGTGCACCAGCGCTCGCTGACCCCGAAGATCGCTCTGCTCCTGCGTGGCATCGCCGCCAAGGGAACCGAGGTCGGACTGGCCATCGACCCCGACGAGTCCATCTCCATGTCGGCGCTCGAAGCCGTCCGCCCCGAGCGGTTGACGGTGATGAGCGTCGTCCCCGGAGGCGCCGGCCGCCCGTTCCGACCGGAGGCCCTGACCACCGTCGCCGAGGCACGAAGGCTGCGCGAACGCGGTCTCATCAAGCGAGTTGAAGTCGACGGGGCGGTGGGTCCGCAGACCGCTGACCGCATGGTCGCGGCCGGTGCGGACCAACTCGTACTGGGAAGCACGGTCTTCCCGAACCGGTCCCCCCTCGCCAACCACCTGCCCGAGCTGCTCCGCTCGCTGGCCGGTCCCTCCCACCCGACTTCCTGACGGAGGACTTCCCATGCGTACCCAGACGATCCGGATCGGCGACATCCAGCGCGACCTCCCCGTGGTGGCAGTGAGCGAAAGCCTCAGCATCGCCTTCCTCAAGCTGTACGGCGACCTGGAGTTGGTCGACGCGGCAACGAACGCCCTGGCCGAGCGCCTGCGGGATGACGTGGACGTCATTCTCGGCCCCGAGTCGGGCGGCATCCTGCTCGCGCACAAGCTCGCCGAAAAGGCACACAAGCCCTATCTGGTGGCCCGGAAGAAGGTCCGGCCGAACATGGCCGCACCGATTCGCGTCCCGGTCCAGACCATCGGTACCGCGGGCTCCCAGGAACTGGTCCTCGGAGAGGACGATGCGGCGCTGGTCCACGGCCGGCGCGTCGCCCTGATCGACGAAGTGGTCAGCAGCGGCGGTACCCTGACCGCTCTGCAGGCACTGGTCGACGCCGCCGGCGGCGAGATCGTCCAGATCCTCGCGGTGGCGACCGAAGGAGACGAACGCCCCTCGGTCACCAGCCTGTTCCACCTGCCGCTCTTCACCACCACCGCACCGGACGAGACCGCCGGATGAACCGGCAAGACCGCCGCTGGCACAGTGTGACCGCCCTGTGCCTGGTCCAGGTCCTCGTGGCGCTCGAGTTCTCGATCGCCAACGTGGCCCTGCCGGTCCTCGCACAGGACTTCGCCGTGTCGGCCCGGGACCTGCAGTGGGTCCTGTCGGGGTACGCACTCGCCTACGGGTCGACGCTCCTGTGCGGTGGGCGCTTCGCCGACGCCTACGGTCCGCGGAGGGTACTGCTCATCGGTCTGACCGCCTTCACCGCCGCTTCGGTGGCGGCCGCGCTCACCCCGGCCTTCGCCCTCCTGATCGCGTTCCGCGTGGCGCAAGGGGTGGCCGCCGCCGCGGCCACCCCGGCCGCACTCGCGCTGATCACGACACTCTGCACGGGCCGGGCCCGGACGGTGGCACTCGGCTGGTGGGGCGCCGGGGCTTCACTGGGATTCGCGACCGGCGCCGCTCTGGGCGGGATGCTCACCCAACTCGCGGGCTGGCCGGCAACGTTCTGGTGCTGTGCGCTACTGGCGGCGGCAACCGCGGTCATGGTCCGGCTGTGGGTTCCGGAGGCACCCGCCGGGGCCCAGGGTCGCCCGGACATCGTGGGCGCACTCCTCCTCGCCGCCTGCGCCGCAGCGGCCATCAGTACGCTGTCGCTGCTGCCCGAGGCTGCGGAGAAGACCTGGCAGATCAGTGGCTGCACCCTCTCGTCGGTGGCGCTGTGGGCCGTCTTCCGGATGCACGGTGACCGCCAGGCCGACCCTCTCCTGCCACGTGGGTTCGTCACCCGTGGACCAGTGCTGCGGGCCAATCTCGCCGGCGCCTGGGCCGCCGCAGCGGGGGGTTCGATGGTCTACTTCGCCGCCGCTTTCATGCAGAGTGCGCTCCGTTGGCCCGATCTCGTCACCGGCCTCACGCTGCTACCGGACGCGGCGGCGGCGGCGATCGGTGCACGCGTCGCCGCACCACTGCACCGCCGGCTCGGCACGCTCCGGGCCTGTGCTGCCGGGTTGGGCGCCATTGCGGTCGGCATGACGGTACTTGCCGGCACCCCGGTGACCGGGCTTCCCCTGGCCTTCATACTGGCCGGGACCTGTCTCACCGGTTTCGGCCTGGTCCTCGTTGCGGTGGTCACCGCCGTGGCGGCGACCACCGAGCTGAACGCGGACGAGCACGGCCTCTCCGGTGGCCTCCTCATCACCACTCAACAGCTGGGCGTCTCACTCGGCTTGGCCGGTCTGCTGGTCGTCGGCCAGTTGACCACCGATGCACCGCTGTCCGTCAGCGGCACGCGGACCTGTTTCCTTGCCGGCGGCGTGCTCGCGGCTCTCGGAAGTGCGGCAATTCCGTTCACCGGAAGAGCCGGAGATAAGCGGCAACGGGTAGCACAGGACGCCTGACCGGGGCCGTCCGACGATCCGGACGCGGCTCGACCCGCGCATGAGTCGGCGGCATCGTCACGGTGACCAACTGACCGCCGTACGGAGCAGCGCCGCCCCGAGGCGCACGACCGGGGATACCCGCTTCATCAGGACACGGGCTCACCCGATCGGAAACGTCCGGAGCGGTCTACACTCACTCAGCGACAGAGGCAGAACGACGGACACCACCGCTCGGCTGGGAGACCGTGAGATCGACGAGACTGGAATACCCGCACACCAAGGAGAGCGAGCTGATAGGTTTCAGACGATTGGTATGTAGATGAATGGCAACGACCAGCGCCGCCCCGTCACTGCCACGGATGTGGCCCGAGCGGCGAAGGTGTCCCAGTCGACGGTCTCGCTGGTACTCAACGGCAAGTGGCAGGGCAGAATCCGTGAGGACACCGCCCGTCGCGTGATGAGGACCGCGGATGATCTGGGCTACCGGATCAACCAGTCCGCTCGTAATCTGCGGCTGGGTAGCACCGGAACGGTCCTCCTGGCCGTCCCGACACTGGTCAATCCGGTCTTCGCGACCGTTCACGCCGGCGCCGCCCGTGTCGGCGCGAGCAACGGTCTCGGCATCGTGGTCTTCCCACTCAGCGCAGAGGACGGCTTCGGACCGTTCCCCACGCCTCGGCAGGCGCTCGACGGAGTGATCGCCTGTTCGCTGTCCGCCCACGCCGTCTCCAACCTGCGGACCGGACTCCCCCTGGTCGTCCTCGACGACGCGCCCGTCCCCGACACGCCGACCGTGACCATGGACACCGGCGGCGGAATGGCGAAGGCGCTGGCCCACCTCACCGCCCTCGGTCACCGGCGCATCCTGCACCTGCGCGCCGAACGCCCCGCATGGACGTTCACTCGACGGGCGGAGGCGTTCGACCAGTGCATCCTCAGCCATCCGCAGGTGACGGCGGACCACCTCTCGTGCTCCTTCGCGATCGAGGAGATCCGCGACCGGACGATCCAGGCACTGTCCGTCGCCAACCGTCCCACGGCCATCGTCTGCGACGACGACAACATGGCCTTGTCCATCTATGCCGCAGCAAGCGCGCTCGATCTGACCATCGGCAGGGACCTTTCCGTCATCGGATTCAACGATCTGCCAACGGCGGCTTTGGCCACACCTCCTCTCACCACCGTCCGACTCCCTCTCGGCGCACTCGGCTTCCGAGGAATGCAGGCGCTCATCGATCTCCGCGGTGGGGTCGCGAACGATCCGGTGACGCTTCCGACCGAACTCGTCATCCGGAAGTCCACCGGGCCTGCCCCGGCGACCACCTGATCCAGCTGCTCGACATCGTCCGGTCGATCCGGCGGGCACGGAGCCGCAGGACGCCGTTCACTCACGAACTCACTGACTGACTGACTCCGCGGGCGTCGCCGGAGGCCAGCGGTACCACGTCCTCGACGGCGACTGGGTGGCCGACCGCCGAGGTGGCGGCGGCCTGAAGGCTGGCGACGGTGGACGGGCCCTGAGCGCCCGCCGCGAGGAGCACCATGCCGTGGCCGCGGGCGACCAGGGCGGCGGGCACCTGGTCGTGTGCGACGGCGTCACGGGCGGCGTCGGCGCTGGGGTAGCGGTGGAAGGTGTACGCGTCGGGCGTGGTGTCGTTCAGGGCGAGTTCGGTCTGCGCGGCCGACTGCTCGGAGGCCGCGATGCCCAGTGCCTGGTGATGAGCCGTGGGCGCGTGGAAGGCCGCCAGGTAGACCGCGACGAACACCGTCCCGATCGCCAGAGCGGTCACCACCGGACCGAGCATGGCCTTGCGGATCCCGGCACCGGCGGCGAGCACCGGGGTGGGGACGCCGGGCTCGGTGTCGAGCAGCGCATGGCGGCCGTGTCGCTCGGTCTTCCCGGGACGGGAGGCGGGCGGCACGTCGACGGACGCCCCTTCCTGCCGGTCGGCTGACGAGGCCGACCGGGTCGACTCGGCCCCTTCGGGGTAGGTGTGCGAGGAGACAGTCGTGCTGTGGTGCATGGGGAGGATATCTACCGCTTACGCGCGGCGTGCGATCGGGGGACTTCTTGCGGTGAGCGCCAACTGGGCTTCAGCCGTGCGGACTTGCCCGTCAAGCACCCGTGCCGGATCGGCCCGACAACCGCCTGCAAGGGCCGACTCGGCACGGGAGAAGACTTCTAGAAGAAGCCGCCGTCCATGGCCAGCGTGCGGCCGGTCATGTAGGCAGCGTCGCCGGAGGCGAGGAAGGCGTAACCCGCGGCGATCTCTTCGGGCTGGGCCAGGCGCCCGAGCGCACCGTGGACGGACAGCCACTGGGAGAGCGGCATCGACCCCCTGAGCTGGGGGTGCTGGTAACTGGCGGCATGCTCCGCGGCCATCTCGGTGGCGGTACCGCCGGGGGCGATCGCATTGATGGTGATGCCCCGCCGACCGAGCTCCGCGGACAGGTTGAGGACCATGGATTCCACGGCCGCCTTGGACGAGGCGTACAGGGTGTGACCGAACACCGCTCGGGCGGCGCTCACCGAGGAGGTGAGCACGATCCGCCCGCCCTCCCGCATGTGGGCAGCGGCGTGCTGGACGGCGAACAGCTGACCGCGGGTGTTCACGGTGAAGACACGGTCGAAGTCGGCCGGGGTGATGTTCTCCAGGGCGTCGAAATGCTCGATGCCGGCGCACGAGGCCAGCACGTCGAGCCGGCCGAACTCGGACACCGCCCGCTCGATCAGGGCCTTGGTCTGCTCGGGGTCCGCGACGTCCGCGCACATGGCGAGTGCCCTGCCGCCGTCGGCCGCGAGCCTGGCGACCAGCGCGTCCGCCGCCTGCTGGTTGCCGCGGTAGCCGATGACGATCGCCGCCCCCTCCGCGGCCAACCGTGTAGCGACCGCCGCGCCGATCCCCCGGCTGCCTCCGGTCACCACCGCGATCTTGCCCGTGAAGCGGCTGCTGCCCACAGATGCCATGGGTCTTCTCCCTTCCTGCGACGCCGCCACTGGTGCACGAGCACGAGAGCGGCAACGGCTCTGGCTCCGGCCGTTGCGTTCCTCAGGCCGACATCTCGAGGCTAGCACTAACCGCAGGAAATCCTTCACTTATTCTGGGTGTCATACGCTCGGCGCACACACGGAGCACGACGACAGCAGAGGTGGACCACGGTGACCGGCAGCACTCCAGGACGACACGGGACCCCGCGGCTGCGCGCCGACGCCGCACGCAACCGCGCCCAGATCCTGGCCGCGGCACGCATCGCCTTCCGCGAGTCGGGCACCGCCGTCCCCCTGGACGAGATCGCGCGCCGGGCAGGCGTGAACATCGCTACCCTCTACCGACGCTTCCCCGACCGCGACGCCCTGATCACCCAGGTCCTCCTGGACGGATTCACCTTGGTGCTCGACACCGCCCGTACGGCGGCGAAGCAGGCGCAGACCGACCCGCTCACGGCCGTGGAGACCTTTCTGCAGGGCCTGATCGACAACCGCGACCTGCTCTCACTGCCCCTGATCGGGGGCCCCATGACGAACGACCCCCAGGCCCACGAACTGCAACGGGAGATCGCCTCCGCTCTGGAGGAAATCCTCACCGAAGGGCGCGCCCGCCAGGCGCTCCGGCCCGACGTCACCGCCGTCGACCTGATCACCACCGCCGCCCTGATCTGCCGCCCCCTCCCCCATCTCCCACCCCAGCAAGCCACCGCGCTGGCCACGCGACACCTCGGCGTCTTCCTCGACGGGCTACGCCCGGAGCACACCCGCACCCTGCCACCGCCCCCCACCCACGAGGAGATGGCAGCCCACCTCGTTCTCGAGAACGGGTCGGCCGACACTTCGACCCAACCCTGACCAGCGGTCATCGCCGTTGTGGGGCCTGCCGTCCTTTCCGGACGACAGGCCCCACAGCTTCTCCCGGCGCCGGGCGGGACAGGACTGCGCCCCGGATCAGCGCACTGGACCGTCTTCGGGAGATCGAGCGTCTCGCCTACCGGGTCACCGTGGAGGCGTCCAACGAGGACTGGCTCTCCTTCGAGCCTGATCCGGAGGACGCGACACCCCTCCAACGCAGCGTCAACGCGCTCACGCTGGTCCTGCACAGTGCTCCAACGGGCCTGGCTCAGCTGCCGGTTGGAGCCGGGCGCAGGTCGTCCTGGCCCTTCACCGCCGTCGTCTGCTCGCCGTCGACCACGTAGGAGACCACGCCGCTCCAGCGGCCGTCGGCACTCCGCCGCCACTCGGTGAGCAGGCCGCGCACCCACTGCCGTCCCACCCGTACCAGGCACGGTCTGGTGTCAACCGTGGGACGGTAGCCGGGGAAGCAGCGGATGCACGCTCCCCGTCCCCGGGCCATGGCGTCCGCGACCGGGACGCGTTCCGGGGTGTGGACCTCACGTCCGAAGCGCGCGGCCCGCCGCTGGCCGTCGTGCAGTGCTTCGCACGACTCGGAGCGGTGGAAGACCGACCCGCCCCGGGTCGTGTAGACCGACGCGCACAGCCCACGCGGTACCGGCTTGCAATGGCCGCACTGGCCCACTATCAGGTCGTGATCACAACGCTCGTCAGCCATGAGTGCAGGATGCCGTCGATGCGGCAGCCTGGCAATGACATTCCGTCAGAGGCGGCCGGCCTGACCGCAGCGGCCGGGTCCGGTGTGCCACTCGCGCTGCCAATGGGAGAAGGCCTGCTGGACATCGCCGGCTGCGTGGGCGAGTGCACCTCGGTCGGGTTCGGCCGGGGTGAGGTGCGGTAGGTGGACGATGGCGTCGTAGGCGTCCAGCGGGCTCTGGTCGGAGTAGAAGGTGCCGACGCCGGCGCGCTGCTGGGAGGCGGCTCGTACGGTCGCGGCGTCGGCCGGGGACAGCCGCCGCAGGTCGGTCGCGAAGGGTCCGTCGTGGCTGGCGGCCATGAGCGCGTCGAGGCTGCCGGACCGGGGCGGTTCCATCCGCGTGAAGAGGGTGCCGGTGTAGAAGTCGGGCCCGTTGTTGAGGATCTGGCCGGTCCCCGAGGTGGTGCCGATGACCCGGTAGCCGGTACCCAGCCGGTCTGCCAGGTGCATGCCCATCGGCGTGATCGGGGACAGCCCGGGAAGAGTTCCCGGCCAGCGTTGGACGTGGCCGTTGTGGGCGGCCAGTACGATCCGGTCCTGCCTGCTCAGTATCCAGTCGACCGTGTCCGCGATCGTGGCGTCGCGGTCGAGCATCATCCCCTGCCGGTCCCCGCGCGCCATCTCGCGGAACATCGCATCCAGGGTGACCGTGACACGCAGCGAACGCAGCGCACACTCGTAGGCCCCCTCGGTGGTCCGCCGCAGGTACTCCAGGCGCCTGCCGGTCATCCGCGCGGTGAGATCGGCGAGGCCCGCCGTCAGCGCGTCCCGGCTCCCGGGCGTGAGGTTCCCGTAGGCGGCGATGGCTGCGGGGGCCGCGAACGCGGACGCGGCCGCGAAGGCCGAGGCCGTCTCCCGGATGCCCGGATCGATCTCGAACTCGGGATCGGCCTGCGCGAGGTAGGCGGACACGGCGTCAAGGCCGGGCAACAGGGACACCATCGAGCCGGGCAGGTCGATCCCATGGAAGCCCACGGGGCGCGCGGCGGTGCGGTTGTGCTCCCGCATCCACTCCAGGTGGGCGCGCATCTGCGACCACAGCCCCATCAGGGACGTCATTCCGTCCGCCATGACCCGGCCGAGCCGGTCCCCACCCCCTCGGACCCAGTCGTCGACCAGCCGGCCCTCGACGAATCCGGTCTCCATCGCGTAGGCGCCGAACCCGTGCCGTTCGACCAGATAGCGCAGCAGTCGGTGGCGGAGCTGGAAGAACTCGCGGTTGTAGTGCGCGCTTTCACCGATCGCCACCACCCTCGCGTCGCCGGTCACCTGGTCCAGCCATGAAAGGTCGTCCAGCGGTCCGCTCGGATCGAGCGTGCTCAGCGGGATCACCGCCTCACCGCTCAGTCGGACGGGTGCCACCGAAGGCTGCCTGCTCACTTTTGGCCCCTTGTCGCTCGGAGGAAGGTCTGTATTTCCATTTTTGGGAACGGTACCAGATATGGGATCGTGTCAGGGTGACCTCGCTCGACCTCCTCCTCCACCCCGTCCGACTGCGCATCGTGCACGCCTTCTCCGGCGGGCGGACCCGCACCACGTCCGAGCTGTGCGCGCACCTGCCCGATGTCCCCAAGACCACGCTGTACCGCCATGTCGGTCTGCTGGTCGAGGCAGGCGTGCTCGATGTCGCGGCCGAACAGCGCGTGCACGGCGCGGTGGAACGCCACTACCGGCTGCACCGGGACCGCGCGGCGATCGGCACCGACACGGCTGCGTCGATGTCCCTGGACGACCACCGCCGCGGGTTCGCCGCCGCCATGGCGGCCCTGCTCGCCGAGTTCGGCGGCTACCTCGACCGGGACGGAGCCGACCCGACGGACGACCAGGTCGGCTACCGGCAGGGCGTCCTGTGGCTCAGCCAGGACGAACTCACCGACATGATCGACGCACTCCGCGAGGTCCTCGTGGCACGGGCGGCCAACGCACCCGCGCCCGGCCGCAGCCCCCACCTGGTGAGCGCGGTCTTCTTCCCGATCGAGGAGCCACCGCTGCCCGAGGCAGACTGCGGCCCGTGAGCCGATCCGCGGCCCGGCCGACTACCGGCTCCGCACGCTCGCACCGTGCCGTCGCCGTGCTCTCGTCGTACCGTCGGTAGTGCGCCCTGCCCAGGACGTCGAACCGACGTCGCCAGTCCGAGGCCGCCGTTGCCCGTGCCGTGCGCAGACCGTCCGCGGACAGCTTCCGGGCCCAGCGGTCGCCGTCTACACGCGGATCCGCACCCCACACCACCAACAGCACAGCAGCGACAGCACCAGCAGCCGGTGGAGCGGCGCGGGCCAGTCCCGCAGCCCGACTCCGGCCTCTGAAAGGGAAGTTGGCCCCTGCCCGGCCGACAACCTGGCAGGCCGGCCACCCGGTGGGCCACTTCCCGCTCCCCCGCCACCGGCCACCCGTCCACCGGCCCGACCAGCCCCCGGGCGGCTCCCCGGGTCCGACCGCCGGCCCACGCGCCGACGGCCGTACCGGGCAGCCGCGGTCCGCGACCGGGTAGCCGCCCGGCGGCGAACCCCCGGGCATTGGAGGAGATCATGGAACTCGCCTTTCTCAGCCCGCTGCTCGCGGGTCCGCTGCCGGAGCGGGCCAAGCCCTGGGCGTCCGTCTACCTGGACACCTCCCGGGCGACCGAGGACGCGGTGAAGCAGCAGGACCTGCGCCGACGCGCGGTCGCCAGGCAGCTCGCCGACCAGGGCGCGGACGAGCCCACCCGGGCCGCCGTGGACGGCACGCTCGCCGCCGCACCCGTCTCCGGAACCCCGGCCGGACGGGCCCTGTTCGCCACCGAAGGCTCGGTGGTGCTGGATGTTCCGCTGGAGGCGGCCCCGGCGATGCCGGAGGCCACCTGGTCCGCGCTACCGCATCTGGCCCCGCTTCTCACGCTGCGCGGTGAGGACACCGCCTGCCTGGTCGCCCTGATCGACCGCACCGGTGCCGATCTGGAGCTGCGCGACGGGCGGGCGAACGGCCACTCCCGGGCGCGGGTCAGGCTCGGCAGCGCGGAGGGCGAGCAGTGGCAGGACCGCGGGCACCGCTCGGTTCCGGCCGACCGCTACGGCTGGCACTACGAGCAGCGGCTCCAGGACACCTGGGACCAGACCGCCCAGGTCATCGCCGACGAGCTCACCCGGCGCTGGCCGGACAGTGGTGCCCGGCTGCTGGTGCTGGCCGGGGACGCCCGGGAGCGCCGGGCCGTGCACAACCGGCTGCCCGACTGGCTGCAGCCGCACGCCGTGGAAGTCGACGGCGGTGCCAGGACGGCCGGAGCCTCCTCCGAGGCGCTCGACCGGCGGATCGCCGAGGCCAAGACCGCGTACCGGACGGAGCGGCTGGACGACGCCCTGGACCAGTTCCACGCCGGGCGCGGACGACCGGGTGAACACGGTGCATCCGGCCCGGACAGCAGCCCGGGACCGGCCGCCGAGGGCATCCCGGCCGTCCTGGACGCCGCCCGCCGCCACCAGGTGGCCACCCTGTTGCTCGACGAGTCCGCGGGCGATCCCGGCCGCCAGGTCTGGGTCGGTCCCGGCCCCGACCAGCTGGCCAGCAGGCGCACCGACGCCCACGCCCTCGGCGTCGCGCGACCGCAGCCGGCCCGGGCCGACGACGCCCTGCTGCGCGCCGCGGCGGCCGCCGGTGCCGAGGCGGTACTCGTCCCCACAGAGGCCGGCGGTCCGGCTGGCGGGGTGGGCGCGGTGTTGCGCTGGAGCGACTGACCGGGCCTGCCTCGTGCCGATCGGCCCCGGTCTCCGGCGGGAGCGGCTACTCCCGCCGGAGACCGGGCTGTCGACGGCCGGGCGGCACCCGGCGCTCTGCGGTGTACGTGGCCCGGCCCACCCCTCGCTCAGTCCCGGCGGTCCGGAGCGTCCGAAACCAGCGACTGCTCGGTCCAGATGACCTTGCCGTGGGCCGTGTAACGGGTGCCCCAGCGGTTGGCGAACTGGGCGACCAGGAACAGCCCGCGGCCGCCCTCGTCCGTGCTGGAGGCGTGGCGCGGATGCGGCGAGGTGCTGCTGGCGTCGGCGACCTCGCAGGTCAGGTAGCGGTCGCAGATCAGCCGGACGGTGATGGGCTGGGCGCCGTAGCGGATGGCGTTGGTGATCAGCTCGCTGAGGATCAGCTCGGTGGTGAAGGCGATCTCGTCCAGGCCCCAGTCGGCCAGCCGGCTGGCGCACTCGGTGCGGATCCGGGAGACGGCGGCGGGATCGGCGGGGACCTGCCACTCGGCGACCTGACGCTCGGCCAGCAGCCGGGTGCGGGCCACCAGCAGCGCGATGTCGTCGCTCGGGTGCGGGGGCAGTGCGGTGGCCAGTACGGCCTCGCAGGTCTCCTCCGGGGTGCGGCCGGGGCCGGCCACGGTGGTGCGCAGCAGCTGCATCCCGACGTCGAGGTCCCGGTGGCGGCTGTGGACGAGTCCGTTGGTGTACAGGACGATCCGGCTGTCCTGGGGTAGCCGGAGTTCGGTCACCTCGAAGGGCAGGGCTGCCGTGCCGAGCGGCGGATTGCCGGGAACGTCGGGGAAGACGGCGGTGCCGTCCGGTTGGACGATCACCGGCGGGGGATGTCCGGCCCGGGCCACGGTGCACACGCCCGAGACGGGGTCGTAGATCGCGTACAGGCAGGTGGCCCCGGTGACCGTGCCGCCGTCGCTCTCCACCGTCTTGTCCTGGTCGATGGTGGCGACCAGTTCGTCGAGGTGGCCCAGCAGCTCGTCGGGGGCGATGTCCAGGCTCGAGAAGTTGTGGATCGCGGTCCGCAGCCGGCCCATGGTGGCCGCGGCGTGCAGCCCGTGGCCGACGACGTCGCCGACCACCAGGGCCACCCGTGCCCCGGGCAGCGCGATGATGTCGAACCAGTCGCCGCCGACTCCGGCCTGGGCCGGCAGGTACCGGTGGGCGACCTCCAGCGCGTTCTGCTCCGGCAGGCGTCTGGGCAGCAGGCTGCGCTGCAGGGTGACGGCGACGGCGTGTTCGCGGGTGTACCTGCGGGCGTTGTCGATGCAGACCGCCGCGCCGGCGACCAGTTCCTCGGCTAGGGAGAGGTCGTCTTCGGTGAACGGCTCCGGGGTGGCGGCGCCGCGCCAGAAGATGGCCATGCCCAGGGTGACGCCACGTGCCCGCATCGGCGCGGTGATCTGCGAGTGGAGGCCGCGGCGGAGGATCTCCTCGGACC
The DNA here is from genome assembly GCF_039533515.1 of Kitasatospora cystarginea. Lineage (NCBI taxonomy): Bacteria > Bacillati > Actinomycetota > Actinomycetes > Kitasatosporales > Streptomycetaceae > Kitasatospora > Kitasatospora cystarginea. The sequence continues at coordinate 107,395 of NZ_BAAATR010000007.1, forward strand.
GCTCCTCGTCCTGGGTCCGCCAGGCCTGGTCGGCCCTCAGGTCCGTCACCATGCTCGCCCGGCCGCTCTCCAGGTTCCGTGTCTGCGCGGCCCCCGGGATCCACTCGATGCTCTCGCCCACGCCGTAGAGCGGCCAGTTCCCCTCGATGCCCCGGGCGACCACCCGGCGCATCACCGTCAGCAGGTCCGTGCCCGGCTCGTCGCCGGCCAGTACCGGGTCCAGCAGGTCCACCGTGGCGATGTCCGCGAACCGCGGGACGGCCACCTCGGCCAGTTCCTCGGCCGTGCGCACGACGTCCAGGGTGGTGCCGATCCGCTTGCCCGCCTGGTACAGCAGGCGCAGTCGCTCCCGCGCCACCTGCGCGAGTCCGGCGACGGCCCGCAGCTCGGTGGTGTCGCGCAGGGTCGCCACCGATCCCAGCGGCCCGCCGTAGATCGCGGTCGGCCGGTGGTTGACCGCGATCAGCCGCTCGCCGACGGGGAAGACCTCGTCCTCGGCGGCCCGCCCGGAGAGCAGCAGTTCGGTGACGGCCGGGTCCAGGTCCAGGGTGGAGAGGTGCTGGTACTCCGGGGCCGGGGGAAGGCCGAGCAGCCGCTTCGCCTCGTCGTTGGCGAGCAGCAGCCGCCCGTCCTGGTCGATGATGAGCACTCCCTCGCGGACGGCGTGCAGCACTGCGTCGTGGTGCTCGAACATCCGGGTGATCCCGGTCGGGCCCAGGCCGTGGGTCTGGCGGCGAAGCCGCCGGCTCATCTGCGTGGCGCCGCTCACGGCCAGTGCCAGGGCCAGGGCGGCGGCGCCGAGCAGCAGCGGCAGTCTGTGGTCGACCGTGCTCACCACGTTCCCGGTCCGGATCCCGGCGCTGACCATCCCGACCAGCCTCCCGGTCGGATCGGTGACCGGGACGATGGCCCGGACCGCCTCCCCCAGAGGTCCCCGGTAGGTCTCGGTGACGGCCTGCCCGGCGGCCGCCCGCGCGATGTCGCCGTCGGCGCGCTTGCCGATCAGGCCCGACACCGGGCCGGTATAGCGGATGCCGTCGGGTGACAGTACCGAGACGAAGTCGACCCCGGACTCCTTCCGCGCCGGCTCCGCGAAGGGCTGCAGCGCCGCCGTCGGATCGGTGCTGCGCAGCGCGGGCACCATCCCCGGCGCGTGCGCGAAGGCCTCGGCGGCGGCGAGCGAGCGGTCGGTGGCGTCGCGTCGCATGTCCTTCCCGATCTGGATCACCAGGGCGGTGGTGGCCGCTGCCACCAGCAGCACCACCGCCGCCAACTGCCACAGCAGCACCCGCCCGGCGACGCCCCCGGCCCCGAACCGTGACCGCCGATTCGGTCTCGCCGGCACCTTCAGCCCGGTTCCCGGGTCCTGCCCGCCACCGCCGTCTCGCATGCTGGACTTCCCACCTTCGTTGATGGAACGTCAGAACTACAGCACACGATCAAGTCCAGGCCCCGGAGGCCGGACAGGACACGGGTGACGGCCGCCGGCTCCGGCGGACCGCGCAACCGCCCGCGACGGCCGGGCGGGCAGCGCACGGTCGCGGTGGACGCACCCCCGGGCCCGGGCCCCGCCGTGCTGGTTCCTTCCGCCGGTCACCGGGTATGCGGACCAGTAGGAGATGACCAGACCATGAGCGAGACCACACGGGGAAGTTCCGCATCCCCCTCAGCCGCGGAGAAGCTGCTCCATCCGGTCGACACGGTGATGACGACGGTGAGCCACCTACCGGGCGCCGCCACCGTCAAGGACGCCTTCGGCTCCGTTCTGGACACCGTCGGTGTCGTCTCGCCACGCTCACGCCGCATCGCGGCCTACGCCGGTGCCGGCCTGCTGGGCGCGGCGGGCCTCGTGGAGTGGCCGATCGCCGCCGCCGGCGCCGCGGTGGTGTGGCTGACCCAGCCGCGTCCGGGCGGGGCCGACGAGGGCGCCACTGCCGGTACGGGGGCCCGCGCGACCCGGACGACCCGCAGGGCTGCGGCGAAGCCCTCCGCCAAGGCGAAGTCCTCGGCCAAGCGCCCCGCGACGACGAAACCGCGCACGAAGAAGACGGCGACGACCAAGGCGAAGCGGACCACCCAGTCGGGCGGGCGCCGCACGGCCACCGCCGCAGAGTCCGCTTCGGCCGCGGGCGGATGAGGGCTCGCGGCTGGGCGAAGGCGAGTGATGGCGGTCCTGCGTCTGCTGACCCGGCTGCCCGCCGCGGGGATGGACCTCGCGGTCGGGGTTCCCGTCCGGACGGCCCGGCGGGTCGTCCCGGCGGCCGGCACGGCCGTCCGAGTGGCGGCCGATGCGGCGGGCACGGGCGTGCGCACCACCGCCCGCGGCGCGCTGGCGGTGTCGCAGACCGCGGTGCGGGTCGGCCGGGTCGGGCTGAGCGCCATGGCCCCCGGCCGGCGCTACTGGCATGCCGGGTCCCGGGTCCAGCTCCCGCTGCGCCCGAGCCCGGGCGCGACCGTACGCAGCCTGGAGGCGGCGGCCCGGCGGGTGGCGACCGGCCTGGTGCAGCGCCCCGACGTGCTCGCCGCCTACTGGGACGGCGGGCTGGCCCGGCTGGTGGTGCAGATGACGCAGGACGCCGTCACCGACCGCGTGGTGGAGCGGGCGACCGAGCTCGCGGCCGGGCAGCGGCTGGAGCGGCCGGAGGAGGACGTGCTGGAGCCCGCGCACCCGGGTCATACCGGCGGTGTGCGCTCCGGTGCGCTCGCCCTGGCCTGCGACGCGGTGGGTATCGCCACCGCCGTCGCCGCGCGGACGGTCCACCTGAAGAGCAACTCCCACCTGGTCACGACCGGAGTGACGCTGCTGCATGAGGACCCGCGGGTGCGATCGGTGCTCCGCCGCCATCTGGGCCGCTCGGCCACCGATCTGGTGCTGGCCGCCGCCAACGCGGCCGCGCACGGCGTGGGGCAGTCGCCGACCGCCCTGGCCCTGGACGCGGTGCTGAGGGTGGGTCAGCTGGCCGAGGCCGTCGCCCGTGCCGCCGCGTTCGACGCCGCGCACGACACCGTCTGCGCTCCGGATCGGCTGAGCCTGGCCGGCCGCCAGGTCGCCCGGCCGCAGCTGCACCGCCGTCCAGGAGAGGACTACCGGGACCAGGCGATCACGGGAACCCTGTTCGGCGCGGTCGGAACGCTCCTGTTCTCCCGGGACGTGCACGAGGCGGCGGAGGCGCTGATGGCCGGCAATCCCAAGGCCGTCCGGTACGGCCCGGAGGCCTTCACCGCCGCACTGTGCACCGAACTGGCCCGCGAGGGCGTACTCGTGCGCAACCTCGACCGACTCGGGCAGTTGGAGCTCGTCGACACGGTGGTACTCCACCCCGAGGCGCTGCGCAGCACTCGGCGTACGGTCCTGGACGTCAACTCCAACGTGCCCGACTGGGACCACGACCGACTGTGGCAGACGGCCACGGCGACCCTGGACGGTGGCGGGGCGCTCGGCCTGCGTCCGGTGCCCGACCAGGCCGGTTCCCGTATCGGGCTGATGATCGCGTCGGAGCGGGGCAGGGACGTCGGCACCGTGCTGGTCGGCTGGGAGCTCGACCCGCTCGCCGAGGCGGCACTGGACGCGGCCCGCCGGGCCGGCCTGTACGTCGTGGTGCAGGACGATGGTTCGCTCGGCGACTTCGGCGCACTGGCGGACGAACTCGTCGGTGCCGAAAGGACGTTGGCCGATTTGGTCGGAGAGCTGCGCAGCAGCGGCCGGGTCGTTCTGACGGTAGCTCATGTGCCGTGCGGCCGGGCCGGGACGGAGCGGCAACTGAGCCCGGAGAGCCGCGAGGTGCTGGCCGGCCTGCTGCGCAGCGACGTCGCCGTCTCACTCACCGACGAGGGCAGTGCGGTGGTGTGGGGCGCGGATGTGCTGCTGCTGCACGGGCTGGAGGGGGCTTGGCGACTGCTGGCGGCGATACCCGCGGCCCGTACCGTCGGCGAGCACTCGAAGGTCTTCGCCGAGGCGGGTGCGGCGCTCGCCGGGCTGCTGGTGGTGACCCGGGGATCGCGTTCGAAGCACCTCACCTTCCCGCTCGGTTTCCGGCTCGGCCCGGTGCACGCCGCCGCTGCCGCCTCGCTCGTCTCGGGCTGGCGTGCCGCGCTGCGGGTCAACACCGACCGTGCGCCGCACCCGCCGCCGCGGGTGCCCTGGCACGCCCTGCAGCCGCAGGAGGCACTGACCCGGCTGCGGGCCCGCGCCGCGGGCGTGGAACCGGGCGTGTCGGCGCGGATCCGGGAGGGCGCCGTCAGGCTCGCGCGTCTTCCGGTCTTCGCGCCCGAGCGCCTGGCGGTCCGGCTGGTCAGCTCCGTCCGCGGCGAACTGCACGATCCGCTCACGCCGTTGCTGCTCGTCGGCGCCATCGCCTCCGCCCTGCTCGGGTCCGTCGTGGACGCGCTGATGGTGCTCGGCGCCATGGGCGTGAACGCCCTCGTCGGCGGGGTCCAGCGACTGCGGGCCGAGCGCGCGCTCTCCGGACTCAAGCTGGAACAGCGCCAAAAGGCCCGCCGGATAACCGACTTGGGAACCGGCGAGGCGAGGACGGTGGAGGCCGGGCGGCTGGCCCCGGGTGAGGTGATCGAGCTCTACACCGGCGACGTGGTACCCGCCGACGCCCGGCTGCTGAAGGCCGATGAACTGGAGGTGGACGAGTCCTCGCTGACCGGCGAGTCGCTGCCGACCGGCAAGCAGGTGGACGCAACACCGCAGGCCGCGGTGGCCGAGCGGCACTGCATGGTGTTCGAGGGCACCACGGTGGTCGCCGGCCACGGCCGGGCCGTCGTGGTGGGCACCGGCGGGGAGACCGAGGCCGGGCGGGCGGCGCACCTGGCCTCGCGCACCGCGCCCGCGCCCGGCGTCCAGGCCCGGCTGCACGAACTGACCGGCCGGATGCTGCCGTTCACCCTGCTCGGCGGCGCCGCGGTGACCGGTCTGTCGCTGCTGCGCGGCCGGCCGGTACGGGAGGCGGTCCGGGGAGGGCTGGCGGTGGCGGTGGCCGCGGTCCCGGAGGGCCTGCCGCTGGTGGCGACCGTCGCGCAGTTGTCCGCGACCCGGCGACTGAGCCGGATCGGCATCCTGGTCCGCGCCCCGCGCGCGCTGGAGGCGCTCGGCCGGATGGACACCGTCTGCTTCGACAAGACCGGCACGCTGACCGAGAACCGGCTGCGCGTGGTGCGGGTGGCGACCGCGGACGGCACCGAGCACCCGGCCGGTTCCACCGATGCCGCGCCGCTGGTCCACGCCGCCGCGCTGACCTGCCGCACTCCCGGCCGGGAGGCGGGTGTCCACGCCCACTCCACCGACGAGGCGATCCTCACCGCCGCACTGCCCGGCTCGCCGTGGACCCTCGCCGAGGTGCAGCCGTTCGAGGCCAGTCGCGGGTACGCCTCCGCCGTCGGGTGTGACGCGGAGGGGGCCCGCGCGCTGCTGGTGAAGGGTGCGCCTGAGGTCGTGCTGCCGGCCTGCACGGAGACTGCCGAGGGCGACGGGACCGCGCAGGCGCTGGCCGCCGACGGCCTGCGGGTGCTGGCGGTCGCCGGTCGCCGGCTCACGGAGGCCGAGGAGCCCGCCGAGGCGATCGGCCGGCCGCTCGAGGATCTGGACCTGCTCGGCTTCATCGGCCTGGCCGACACCCCCCGCCCCGGTTCCGCACCGCTGGTGGCCGACCTCCGCCGGGCCGGCGTGCGGCCCGTGATGCTCACCGGCGACCACCCGCAGACGGCCCGCGCCGTGGCCCTCCAGCTCGGCTGGCCGGATGACGTATCGGTGATCACGGGGGACGAGCTGGCCGCCCTGGACCGCATCGGACGGGCCCGCCTGCTGCGCGGCTGCGACGTGGCGGCGAGGGTCGCCCCGGAGCAGAAGCTGCAGGTGGTGGAGGCGCTGCAGGCGGCCGGCCGGGTGGTGGCAATGGTCGGGGACGGCTCCAACGACGCGGCCGCCATCCGCGCCGCCGACGTCGGAGTCGGCATCGCGGTGCACGGCTCGGCGGCGGCCCGGAACGCGGCCGATCTGGTGATCACCGGCGGCGACCTGTCGGTCCTGGTGGATGCCGTGGCCGAGGGCCGGGCGCTGTGGCGCAGCGTGGCGGACGCGATCAGCGTCCTGATCGGCGGCAATGCCGGTGAGATCGGCTTCTCGGTGCTCGGCACCCTGCTGTCCGGGGCCTCGCCGCTGTCCACCCGGCAGATCCTGCTGGTCAACCTGCTGACCGACATGTTCCCGGCGATGGCCGTCGCGGTCACCCCGCGGGACGACGCCGCCGAGGAGAGCCTGGCCGGCGAATCCGCCCTGGTCGGCACCGTCCCGGTGGGCATCGCGGTGCTCGGTGAGCCGCTGACGCGGCAGATCCGCCAGCGTGGGGTCGTAACCGCGCTGGGCGCGAGCACCGCCTGGCTGATCGGCACGTTCACGCCGGGCTCCGCCCGGCGGACCAGCACGATGGCGCTGTGCGGTGTGGTCGGCGCCCAGCTAACCCAGACGGTCGGCGGCCGGCGACGCAGTCCGCTGGTGCTGGCGACGGTCCTCGGTTCGGCGCTCTCGCTGTTCGTGCTGATCGAGACGCCGCTGGTCAGCCGGTTCTTCGGCTGTGCACCCCTCGGCCCGGTGGCCTGGGCCGGAGTCGCCACCGCGATGGTCGTCGCCGCGCTGGGCCCGCACCTGGCGCCGAGGTTCGAATCCCTCGCCCGGCAGCTGCGGCAACCCCGCTGATCGCCTCCCTCGCGTCCCGGCGCCTTGTTACCCGGCCCGGGGTGCCCGGTGCGCCGGACCGCGATGTCCTCCGGCCTGCCCCGGACGAACACGACGTCGATCAGCCGCTCGCCTCCGCCGCCGCCCGGGTCCTCGCCAGTGATTCCCGAACGCGCCCGGGCGGTACGGTCGTTGGCCAGGGGAGCAGTCTGCCCTACCCGTCCCCGTCCGGGGTGGCAAGGACCCGCCGTGGTGGGAGAGTTCAATCGACCCGGGCCGCGGCCCGAACTCGTCTCCGCAAGATCACCGGAGCGTCGAGCGGGTGATCGCGGTGAGGGCGCGGTGGAGGGTGGACTCGCTGGATGGGCGATCGGGCCAGCGGGCGGCGACGTGGCCGTCAGGTCGGATGAGCAGTGCTCCATGTGGGCCGGGGCCGCAGAGGTCGGCATGGTCGTCGGGAAGGCGCTCGATGTGCAGCGGCCATGGTGCGGTGGTCTGTTGCGCCCAGTGGTTGGGGTCCGGGGTGAGCAGGGTGAACCATTCGCCGAAGGCGTCGAGCGTGGAGCGGTCCCGCGTGAGCCAGAGGTGTGGCATGCGACGGCCTGGCCTCGCCGTGGGGACATAGTCCGGGCCGCTGTCGGACGGCTCGAGCGGGATGCCGCGGTCGGCGAGGACGGCGGCAGAGTGGTAGGTGACGCCGAACACAAGACCGAGTTGGGCGAAGTACCGCTCGGACCAGGGAAGTTCGATCCGGGTCGACGCTGCTTCGCCGGCTCGGAGCTGCTCGCTGCGCCGGTTCTGTACCTGGAGCATGAGTCGGGTGTTGACCACGGCTTGACGAAGAGTCCGGTGGGCGATGGGTTGCCGTTCCGTCTCGTAGGTCTCCAACAGGCTCGGCCGGGCCCACCGTTGGAGGACACCTGCCAGCTTCCAGCACAGGTTGTGCGCATCGGCGATGCCGGCGTTCATGCCCAGGCCGCCGACGATGGGAACCGCGTGCGCGGCGTCGCCGGCCAGCAGGATCCGGCCGCTGCGGAAGCGGTCGGCGACGAACGCGCTCATCACCCAGTGCTGTACCCGCGACACGTCGGCCGGTACGTCGGCGCCGGCGCCGAGGGCGCGCGAGACGAGGCCGGGCCAGTCGGCGCGTGCGGCGGCTTCGGGCGTGGCGACGAACCAGGCCCAGCCGCCTTCGGGGTAGAGCGGGGCGAACAGTCCGTGCGCGGTGAAGTAGACCCCGGCGGGCTGGTGGGCGCACCAGCGGTCGAGGTCGGCATCGAACACGACGGTGGTGAAGTCCCCCATCGCTCCGGGGCCGGTGGTGTCGATCCCCAGCCGTTGCCGGAGGGTGGAGTTCGCACCGTCGGCGGCCAGGACATGACGGGCCCGGACGCGGGTCTCCGCACCACGCCGGTGGTCGACGAGCAGGGCCACGACGCCGTCGGCCTCCTCGGCCAGGTCAATGAGCTCGACCCCGAACCCCACCGGCGCGTCCGCTGCGGCGAGCAGGGTGGGTTCCAGCCGGTCCTGCGAGGTGACCACGCCGGTCACGGGGCTCGCGGGTACCGGAGCGTTGACCCCGACCATCGCCGCTGTGGCGAAGTCGCGGTCGTGCAGGGTGTCGCGGAAGCGGATCCGGCCGTACTCCGGTGCGAACGCGCCGGCCGTGATCCTGTCAGCAAGTCCGAGCTGGCGGAAGATCTCCATCGAGCGCACGTTGACCAGCCGGGACCGGGGAAAGGGCGACAGCTCACCGTGCTTCTCGACCAGCAGGGTCCGCACGCCCCAGCGTTCCAGTAGCACCCGGGCGGTGAGCCCGACCGGCCCACCACCGACGATCAGTACCGCCACCTCGGCGTCCGCTACGGGCATGCCTGGCTCCTCCCCCGACGCGACGGCCGCGTCGACGGTGTCCTGAACCACCATGAGATCAATCCTCCGCACCCGGCGGCCGGCCGCAATCACGGGATGTCGTGCACAGGAGTCCGACGAACCCGGGGTGGCATGCCTGGTCAACCGCAGAATCAGCCGAGAAGGAGGTCGAAGAGCCCATCAGGAAACCGCTTGTCAGGCAATTGCGCAACCTGGCCCCACCCGATCGGGTGATCTGAGGAATCGACCTGTCACGGGCCGGGCAGACGGTATCCGACGACATGCCTTCACGTCTCTCGGGAGGATGCCATGACCGTGATGATCCTGCTGACCGTACCCCTGGTCGTCGCCGCCGGGCTCACCTTCACCCGGATCGGCCTGCCTCCCGCCCGCCATCGCCGAACCCAGCCGAGCCGCCCGGGTCCCGGACGAATGGCCCAGCCGACCTCCGTGCGATTGGCCCAGTTGGAGGGCGAGGCCCGGGTCTAGCCTGGGCTCCGTCCGCAGGTCTGCGGACGACTGAACCGAGCAGTGGAACGGAAGTCCCCATGCGTGTCTTCGTAGCGGGCGCCACCGGCGCCGTCGGCCGACTCCTCGTCCCCCTGCTGCTGGCGGCCGGGCACGAGGTCACCGGCACCTCCCGCTCGGAGTCCGGGACGGAGCGGATCCGCCGCCAGGGTGCGGCGGCCGCCCGGGTCGACGTGTTCGACGCCGAAGGGCTGCATCGCGCGGTGGCCGCGGCAGCCCCCGAGGTGGTGATCCATCAACTGACCGATCTCACCGACGCGGACGGCGCCGCCAACGGCCGGCTCCGCCGTGAGGGCACCCGCAACCTGGTGGACGCGGCCAGGGCCGCCGGAGTGCCGAGGATCGTCGCCCAGTCCATCTGCTGGGCGTACGCCCCCGGAGAGGGGCCCGCCGACGAGTCGGTACCGCTCGACGACGACGCACGGCAGCCACGGGCCGGGATGGTGGCCGCCGTCCGGGCGCTGGAGGAGACGGCCACCGAGATGGACGCCGCGGTGGTGCTGCGCTACGGCATCCTCTACGGTCCGGGCACCTGGTACGCACCCGGCGGTGCCGTTGCCGCGGCGCTGGCCGGTGCCCCGGACGCGCGGTTCCTGGGGAGCGTCGAGGCGGACGACTCGGTGAGCTCCTTCGTCCACGTCGCGGACGCGGCCAGGGCGGCGGTCGCCGCGCTGGCCTGGCCCGCCGGGCCGGTCAACATCGTCGACGACGAGCCCGCCCGGGCCCGCGACTGGCTCCCGGTACTGGCGCGGACGCTCGGGGTTCCCGCGCCCGAGGCCACTGCCGGGCGACAGGATTGGGCCCGCGGTGCGGCGGGCGGCCTGGCCCGCTCGCGTGGCTGGCGCACCGAGCGGACCAGTTGGCGGACCGGCTTCGCGGACCAAGGCGTCTGATCCGCCAGCACCGGATCAGCGCGGCTCCCCGCCCGCACCCGGCCTCGGCGGCGAGCCGCGCTCACCGTGCGGCGGGCGCGGACCGACGGCGCCGTGCTCACGGCAGCTTGGTCCCCTCCGGGAGGACGATCCCGAACTCGGCCTCCAGTACCCGCAACACCTCGTCCACGTCGGCCAGTTCGCGCTCCTCGCGCTCCCCTCCGGTCCTGGTCTCCACCAGCTTCCGTCCGCTCAGTTGGAGGTGCCGTCCGGGCAGGGTGCGGCAGGCGTACACCTCCTTGGTGAAGGGCGAGCGTGGGTTGGTCCCGATGTGCCAGTTGATGACCTCGAAGTCCGGTGCCTCGTAGGGCTCCAGGGTGAAGGCGTACTGGTCGGCCCAGGAACCGTCCGGCCGGCCGTGCTGGAGCACCCAGGTCGGCAGCGGTCCGCGCCGCTCCGCGTCGAACACCAGCCGGTGGCGCCGCCCGTCCGCGTCGAACTCCTGGTCCGCGACCAGCGGCACCGGCTCCGTCAGCGCGCCGCTGGAGCCGAAGCCGACGTCCGCGAGGTAGCGGCCCTCGTGTCCGGGGATCTCCACCAGCAGCATCATGTGCGTGCGCGGCCGGTCGGCCCCGGGCTGCGCCCCGACCAGGACCCGGGCGCAGAGCAGGGTGACGCCGAAGCCGAGGGACTCCAGTACGGCGGCGAGCAGCGTGTTGTGCTCGTAGCAGTAACCGCCGCGGGTACCGCGCACCAGCTTGGCCTGCAGGTCGTCGAGGTCCAGCGAGGGAGCCGTCCCCAGCAGGGGGTCGAGGTTCTCGAACGGGATGCCGTACAGGTGCACGCGGTGGATCGTCCGCAGGGTTTCGACGATGGGCCGACGTTCTCCGGTCCAGGCGGTGCGGGTGAAGTAGTCGTCAAGGTCAAGAGCCATACGACCGACGATACGCGGTGGCCGCAGTCGGGCTCCCTTGGGGCACTGACCGTCAATATGTGCTGGTGGTAGGTGCTTTGGGCGGCATCGGCCCCGCTGCCGGTGCCGGTCAGCCGACGTTGTGCGGGCGGAACTGGATGCTGATGCGCGGGCCCGCGCCGCGGGCGGTCTTGGGGATGGCGTGCTCCCAGGTGCGCTGGCAGCTGCCGCCCATCACGACGAGGTCGCCGTGGCCCAGCGGCAGGCGCAGCTGGGGTGCGTCGCCGTACCGGGGGCGGAGCACGAGGGCTCGGGGCTCGCCGACCGAGAGGATGGCCACCATGGTGTCGTGGGTGTTGCCGCGCCCGAGACGGTCGCCGTGCCAGGCGACGCCGTCCCGTCCGTCCCGGTAGAAGCAGAGTCCGGCGGTGGTGAACGGCTCGCCGAGTTCCTCGGCGTAGTGGGCGCTGAGCGCTTCGCGGGCCGCGCCCAGGACGGGGTGCGGCAGCGGCTCACCCTCCCGGTAGTGCGCCAGCAGCCGGGGCACGCTGACCACGTTGTCGTACATCTTCCGGCGCTCGGCGCGCCAGGGGACATGGGTCGCCAGGTGTTCGAACAACGCGTCCGAGCCGGTCAGCCAGCCCGGCAGCAGGTCGACCCAGGCGTCGTGGGACAGCTCGGTGCGGCGCAGCGCGGCGAGATCCCCCAGCCGCAGCGGCGCGGCCTCGGCGGAGTCGAACAGCGATGTCTGGAGGTGGACGCTCACTCGTCCAGGCTACGCCATATATCGAACATCTGATCGGATATGCCTTGGCCGGAAGGTGTGACGGCCGGGCAAGGTGCAGGGTGGAGTCGTGAGAGTACGGCAGCCTCGCACGCAGCTCCGCCGGCCGAGCCCGACCGGGCTGCTGGTGCTGATCCCGCTCGCTTTCATCGTGGCGATCTCCTCGATCGACATCGCCTCGCCCCCCTACGTCCACCTCGGGCCGCTGCTCGTGGTCGCGCCGGCGATCACGGCCTCCTTCGCCGGTGCCCGACTCACCGCCCTCATCGGGTTCACCGCCGTGGTGGCACAGGTGGTGATCGGGATCTTCCACGGCGGCCTGGGCACCACCAACCACGAGGCCCAGGTCGCGGCGCTGCTGGTGGTCTCGGCCGTGATCGTCTTCTACTGCCGGGTGCGCGAGCGGCACGGGCGGGAGCTGACGCATGTCCGGTCGGTGTCCGAGGCCGTCCAGGAGGTGCTGCTGAGACCGCTGCCGCCGCGACTCGGCCCGCTCCAAGTCGCGGCGGCGTACCTGGCGGCCGAGGACGAAGCCCATGTCGGCGGCGACCTCTACGCCGCCACCAGGGTCGCCCACGGGACCCGGCTGATCATCGGGGACGTCCGGGGCAAGGGCCTGGCCGCCGTCGGGGACTCCGCCCATCTGCTCGGCGCCTTCCGCGAGCTGGCCCACCACTACCAGGACCTGCCGGCACTCGCCTCCGCCCTGGAGGAGAGCTTCTGCCGCCATCTGGCGGAGACCGCGCCGACCGACGAGAAGCACGGGGAGCATACCGAGCGGTTCGTGACCGCACTGCTGCTCGACATCCCCGACGCCTCCCCGGTGGTCAGGACGACGATCTGCGGCCATCCGCCGCCACTGCTGCTGCACGGCGGCTTGGTCGACCTCCTCCACCCCCGGGAGCCGGCGCCCCCCCTGGGAATGTGCGGGCTGCGGGACACCCGGTACCCCGTGGAGACCTTCGCCTTCGAATCCGGCGACACCATCCTGCTGTACACCGACGGCATCACCGAGGCGCGGGACCGCTCCCGCGCCTTCTATCCCCTCACCGACCGGGTCTCCGCCTGGTCCACGGCCGACCCGCCCGACCTGCTCCGGCACATCCGGCACGACCTGGTCGACCACGTCGGCGGGCGGCTGCGGGACGACGCGGCACTGATCGCCCTCAGGCGGACCTGAGCGGGGCGTGGTTGACCTGGGGGCCGGTCGGGGCGGGCCCGAGCGCGCGCGGTCCGGGGAGATTGCCTGGGACGCCGCGGAACCGTGCACGCTCTGGGGCGCGTGATCACGTCCGGGCGCTCTGGGCAGCGCGCGGCCCCGGCAGTGCCTCGCAGAGCCGGTCGAGCTCGTCCTCGGTGTTGTAGTAGTGGACCGACGCGCGGACCACTGAGGTCAGGTTCCGGGCCTCGAAGTCCCAGCGGGCGGAGTCCGTGGTCGAGACCGAGACGTTGATCCCCTGCTCCCGGAGGTCCTGGGCGATCCGGTGGCTGTCCCGGCCCTCGACGGTGAAGGTCACGATGCCGCACTGGCGCGCTCCCCGGTCGTGGACGCTCACCCCGGGCAGGGCGCGCAGGCGCCGGCGCAGTACGTCGGCGAGCCGGGTGATGCGCTCCTCGATCGCGTCCAGGCCAAGCTCCAGGGCGTAGTCGGCGGCGACCCCCAGACCGATCTTCCCCGCGTAGAAGGTCTCCCAGCTCTCGAACCGGCGGGCGTCGTCGCGGATCCGGTAGGTGTCAGGCGAGGTCCAGGTCGCGGCGTGCAAGTCCAGGAAGGGCGGCTCCAGCCGGGTCCGGACGCGCGGTGAGCAGTAGAGGAAGCCGGTGCCGCGCGGTCCGCGCAGGAACTTGCGGCCGGTCGCGCTGAGCAGGTCGCAGCCGACCTCGGTGACGTCCACCGGGAACTGGCCGACGGACTGGCAGGCGTCCAGCAGATAGATCGCCCCGGCTTCCCGCGTGACCCTGCCGATCTCGGCGGCGGGATTGACCAGGCCACCCTGGGTGGGCACATGGGTGACCGCGACGAGTCTCACCCGTTCGTCGATCATCTCCCGCAGCGCCTGGACGTCCGTCTGGCCGCTGTCGTCGTCCGGTACGACCTCGACCTGGACTCCGTACCGACGGGCGGCCTGGAGGAAGGCGATGACGTTGCTGGCGTACTCGGCGCGGGCGGTCAGGATCCGGTCGCCCGGTGCCCACGGGATCGAGTAGAAGGCCATGTCCCAGGCGCGGGTGGCGTTCTCCACCACCGCGATGTCCTCCCGGCCGGCGCACACCAGCCGGGCCAGCGCGTCGTAGGTGTGCTCGATCCGGTCGGCCTCGGCACCGGCGGCCTCGTAACCCCCGACCTCCTCCTCCAGCCGCAGGTGCCGCATCACCGCGTCCACCACCGGACGCGGCTGCAGAGCGGCCCCGGCGTTGTTCAGATGAACGACTCGTGCGCAGCCCGCCGTATCTCGACGCACCCGCTCCAGATCGATCCGTTCCACCGGCCCGGCCCCTTTCGTGATCGTCGTGCTCCGTCTCCCTGCAACGTGCCGGGACCTGGCGATGTCCCCGCTCCGTAGAAACCCGGCCTCACGCTCCGGGACGGCCGGCGGCCAGCCGGTAGACCTGCCGTGAACCGCCTTCCGGGCCCGGTTCGGCGGTCTCGGCGGGGGCGAACCCGAGCCGCTCGCAGAAGACCCGCGCCCCGCTGGTCACGGCCCCCGGATGGCCCGCCCCGAAGGTGACCACGTCCACGCTGCCCACCAGGGGCCCGATCCGGCGCAGCGCCTCCGCCATCAACGCGCGTCCGACGCCCTGCCTGCGCGCGTGCTCCGCGACCACCAGCCAGTGGACGTGGTGGACGGGGGCCTGCCCGCCGAACAGCAGCCCGCCGAGCAGACCGGGCCTGCTGAGTGCACCGGGCCCGCCGAGTGGACCGGGCCCGCCGTCGGATGGGACGGCGACCAGGGCCGTCGCCCGGCCGGTGTGCTTGCGTACGGCGCGGTGGAAGCCGCTCTCCCCCACCATCGGGCCGAACCAGTGCTCGACCTGGGCCGCCAGGTCGAGGAAGCCGGTGAAGTCCCGCTCCTGGGCGGCTCTGATGATCATTCCGTAAGTCTGCCAGGGCCTGGTCCTTGGGCCCTGTGCGGACTATGCCTCGGCCGGTGGCGCCCACAGCCTGCGCACCGTCTCGAACACCTTCTGGTTGTGCGAGATCTCGATCACGTTCCCGTCCGGGTCCCGCAGCGCGCAGACGTACCCCACCCACTCGGACACGTCCTGCGGTTCCCAGTGCAGGCAGCCGAGTTCCCTGGCCCGCTCGGCGATCAGGTCCACCTCGGCGCGGCTGGGCACCTCGATGCCCAGGTGAGCGAAGGGGGTGAGCAGGCCGAGCTGCTTGCCGCTTTCCCGGTCGAAGGCCACCAGCACCAGCACGAAGGGCGTCTCGTACTGGCCGGGGTTGGACAGCCAGGCGCTGCGGCCCGCGTCGTCCGCGAACCGGGACACCACCACGAGCGGCGTCAGCGAGGTGTAGAAGTCGATCGCCCGGTCGAGATCACCGACCGGCAGTGCGACGTGCGTCCAGCGGGCTTGCTGCAGTTGCTCGTTCATGCGGCTCCCATCTTCCCGACCTCATCTGCCGACGATTCTGACGGAGAATCAGGAACGCCGGTATCACGCATCGCCCGAGGACGGTCCGGGTCCGGGCAGCCAGACGCCGGGGGCCGGCCCCGACCGTACCGGGTGGCCGGTTCCGTGGCGGGCACCGGTGCCGGACCGATCGGCGTGCGGACTCCGGGCCGAGCGGCGACGCTGGAGAGGGAGCAGTCTCGGCAAGGAGGACGCCCATGTCTGTGATGGACAAGGTCAGGCAGATGCTGAAGGGCCACGAGGAGCAGGCCATGAGAGGCATCGACAAAGCGGGGGACTTCTTCGACGAGAAGACCCACGGCAGGTACAGCAGCCGGGTCCACTCGACCCAGGACAAGCTGAAGGAGCAGCTGGGCGTGAACCGCCCACCGGACGAACCGCCCCAGCAGTGACCCACGGCGGAATACCGCCTGGCGGGCCGCGTGCGGAGCACGGTTTCCTGCCGTCCGCCCTTGTCAGGCCGACCGGGCGGGCCGAGCCTGGGGCGATGCTGACCCACGGGAGCCTGTGGTGGAACCAGGTCAACGTCTGCGCCATGCTGGACAGCCGGCTCCGGGACACCACCCTCGCCGTCGCGCCGATGTTCCACATCGGCGGGCTCAACGCGCTGGCCCTGGGCGCCCTGGTCCGCGGCGGCACGGTGGTCGTCCACCGTGGCTTCGACCCGGCGCCGGTCAGGTCTCCGTGCCCTGACCACCGACCGGGACCGCGACCACGACCGGGGCCGGGGCGGGGGCCGGCAGCTCCTCGGCGCCCCAGCGGCGGGCGAGGACCGCGCACACCATCAGCTGGATCTGGTGGAAGAGCATCAGCGGCAGTGCCATCAGGGCCGCCGAGCCGGGGAAGAGCACCGATGCCATCGGCAGCCCGGCGGCCAGGCTCTTCTTGGAGCCGCAGAAGACCAGGGCGATCCGGTCCCCGCGCCCGAATCCGAGCCGGCGGCCGAGCAGCGCGGTGCAGCACAGCACCAGTGCCAGCAGCGCCGCCTCCACCACCAGCAGCACGGCCAGCCCGGGCAGCGGCAGTTGGCTCCAGATGCCGCCGACCATGCCGGCGCTGAAGGCGCTGTAGACCACCAGCAGGATCGAGCCGCGGTCCACCAGGCCGAGCACCCGGCGGTGGCGGCCCATCCAGGCGGCGATCCAGCGGCGCAGCAACTGCCCGGCCAGGAAGGGCAGTAGCAGTTGCTCGACGATGCCGAGCACCGAGTGGGCGGCGATCCGGCCCTGGGTGCTGAGCAGCGCGGCGGCGAGCAGGGGTGTGAGCACGACGCCGACGAGGCTGGAGAAGGTCGCGCTGCAGACGGCGGCGGCGGCGTTGCCGCGCGCGATGGAGGTGAAGGCTATCGAGGACTGGACGGTGGACGGGAGCAGGGTGAGGAAGAGCAGTCCCTGGTAGAGCTGCGGGGAGAGCAGTCCGGGGACGAGTGCCCGGCAGGCCAGTCCGAGCAGCGGGAAGAGGACGTAGGTGACGGCGAGCACGGTGCCGTGCAGACGCCACTGCTTCAGGCCGTCGAGGGCTTCCCGGGTGGACAGCCGCGCGCCGTAGAGGAAGAAGAGCAGGGCGACCGCCCCGTCGGCGGTGTCCGACACGGCCGTCGCGGCCGCTGCCCGGGCGGGGAGCAGGGCGGCCAGGGCGACGGTGCCGAGCAGGGCGGCCAGGTAGGGGTCGAAGGGCAGGCGGCGTGGCAGCTTGGGGAAGGGCATGGCCCTCAGCCTGGTCCCGGGCCCGGTGATTGTGAATCCCGCTCGCGGCGCTCACTGCCATCACAAAATATGATGACCAGCGCTACGCTCATCAGGTGTTCGATCCGATCCAGCTGAGGTCCTTCCTGGCGGTCGCGCAGACCGGCGGGTTCACCCGCGCCGCCCACCGGCTGGGAGTGCGCCAGTCGACGGTCAGCCAGCACGTCCGGCGGCTGGAGGAGAGCACCGGCCGACGGCTGTTCCGGCGCGACACCCACTCCGTCGAGCTCACTGCCGAGGGCGAGGCCATGGTGGGCTTCGCCCGGTCGATCCTGGACGCCAACGAGCAGGCCTACGCGTACTTCGCCCGCAGCCCGGCCCGGGGCCGGGTTCGGTTCGGGGCGTCCGAGGACTTCGTGTACACCGAGCTGCCTCAGGTCCTGCGCACCTTCCGGCGGGGCAACCCAGGGGTGGACCTGGAGCTCACGGTCGGCCTCAGCAGCTCCCTCTACGAGCAACTGGCCGACGGCAGACTGGACTTGGTGCTCGCCAAACGTCCCTCCGAAAGCTCCGACGGACGGCTGCTGTGGCGGGACCGCCTGGTCTGGATCGGGGCCGATGACTTCGCACCCGAGCCCGGGCAGCCCGTACCGCTGATCGTCTATCCGCCGCCGAGCATCACCCGGGCCCGTGCCCTGGAGGCCCTCGACCGGGACGGACGGCCGTGGCGGATCGCCTGCACCAGCACCAGCCTGTCCGGGGTACGGGCGGCGGCACTGGCCGGTCTCGGCGTGATGGCCCACGCCAGGAGCCTGATCCCGCCCGGTCTGCGCGAGCTGCCGCCACAGCCGGAGCTGCCGGACCTCGGCGAAACCGAGTTCGTGCTCACCTCCGGACGCAGGACCGCCCGGGGACCGGTGCGTTCGCTCGCCGACGCCCTGCTCGCGGGCGGCGACCGACTGCAGCACGTCCCGCGCGGGGCGCCGGGAGGCCGCCGGGACTGAACCCCGGCCGCATCGCGCCGTGGCCGTCTCGGCGACCACCGTGCGCCCCCGAAGCGCGCGGCCGCTCAGCTGACAGGCCGCATCGGGAGTTCGGTGGCCGGGCCACCGGCCCGCACCCGCCCGACCGGCCGCCGGCCCGCGGGAGCTCCGGGCAATCGGGTGAAGGCCGCGCTGCGGAGCGCGTCCGCCCGGGAACGGCCGGGGCTTCACGGTATGGCTGTGCGGGACGGTCGCTCGCGGACGGGAGTCGTGATGGCGCGGTGGTGGAACAGGTCCGGGATCGGCGGACGTACCCGCAAGGCCGTCCGGCGCACGGCCGTGGCACTCGACGGCCGGGCCCCGCTGTTCGACGGGCTCAGGGGCCTGTTGCGGAAGATCTTCCCGGACCACTGGTCCTTCCTGCTCGGCGAGCTGGCGCTGTACAGCTTCGTGGTGCTCCTGCTCACCGGGGTGTTCCTGACGATGTACTTCCAGCCGTCGATGGCCGAGACCGTGTACAACGGACCGTACGCGCCGCTGCGCGGGGTGCTGGTCAGCGAGGCGTACTCCTCCACGCTGGCGATCAGCTTCGAGGTGCGCGGTGGGCTTCTGATCCGTCAGATCCACCACTGGGCCGCGCTGGTCTTCACCTCGGCGATCGGTGTCCACCTGCTGCGGATCTTCTTCACAGGTGCGTTCCGCCGCCCGAGGGAGGTCAACTGGCTGGTCGGGCTGACGCTCTTCCAGCTCTCCCTGCTGGAGGGCTTCGCCGGCTACTCGCTGCCCGACGACTTGCTGTCCGGCACCGGCCTGCGCACCGCGCAGGGGTTCATCCTGTCCGTCCCGCTGGTCGGCACCTGGTTGAGCTATCTGCTGTTCGGCGGCGACTTCCCCGGTCAGATCCTCATCCCGCGCCTGTACACCACGCACATCCTGCTGCTGCCGGGAGCGCTGGCGGGCCTGATCACGCTGCACCTGTTGTTGGTGTTCGCCCTCGGGCACACCCAGTGGGCCGGGCCGGGCCGAAACAACCGCAACGTAGTCGGCAAACCGCTCTACCCGCTGTTCCTGTTGAAGACCAACGGCCTGCTGGCGATGGTCTTCGGCGTCCTGGCGCTGGTCTCGGCTATCGGCCAGATCAACCCGGTCTGGCGGTACGGTCCCTACCGTCCCGACCAGGCCTCGACCGACGCCCAGCCCGACTGGTACATGGGGTTCATCGAGGGCGCGCTGCGGCTGATGCCGGGCGCGGAGACCCGGCTGTGGGGCCACAGCATCCCCTGGAACCCGCTGATCCCCGCCGTGCTCTTCCCGCTGGGCTTCTTCGCGGCGCTGTACGCGTACCCCTTCCTGGAGCGCTGGGTCACCGGCGACCTGGGCCCGCAGCACCTGTGCGACCGTCCGCGCAACCAGCCCACCCGCACCGGTATCGGCGTGGCCGGGTTCTCGTTCTACGTGATCCTGCTGCTGGCGGGTGCGCAGGACGTCATCGCCCGCACCTTCGCCGTCTCGGTGGAGGGGCTGGACCGCGTGCTGCGGGCGCTGGTGTTCGTGGTCCCGGTCGTGGCGTTCTGGGTGACCAAGCGGGTGTGCCTGGGGCTGCAGCAGGTGGACCGCGAGCGGCTGGCGGAGGGTGAGGAGAGCGGGTTCATCCGCGCGTCGGTCGAGGGCGGATTCCACGAGAGTTCACACTCGCTCACCGACCGGCGACGGTTCACCCTGGCGGCCCGAACCGTGCCGCGTCCGCTGCCCCGCCCCGTAGCCGGCGCCTCTCGGCTCGCCCGGCTCAGGGCGGCGCTCAGCTCCTGGTACTACCGGGACCGGGTCGACTTCCCCGAGCCCCGCGAGGACACGGTGCCCTCCGAGCGGCCGTGAGCCCTCACGGCCGGCGCTGACCGTACTGGAAGACGAAGCCCACCGCCGCGGGGATCAGCACGCCGAACCCGATCAGCACCAGCCACAGGCCGAACACCACGCCGAGCCCGAAGAGTGCCGCCCCCAGGGCGCAGAGCACCGGGAAGAGGCTGTGCGGCGCGAAGAAGTCGAGCGGCCCCGCCCCATCGGCGATCGGGATGTCGGTACGGTCCTGGAGGCGGTCGCCGCGCTTGGTGTGCTGGGTCCAGCAGAACAGTGCCACCAGGCCGGACATCAGGAAGGACACGGTCAGTGCGACCGTACCGGCCGGCTCGGCCGCCAGCCAGCCGTACATCGCGCCGGTGACACCGAAGAACGCGGCGACCCCGGCGAACAGGTACCCCTCGGCTCTCATCGGCGCTCGCTCTCCCCTCTGGCCTCCAGCGCCTCCATCGCCTCGCGCGAGTACTCGGGGTGGTTGAGGTCGAAGGCCGGAGCCTCCGAGCGGATCCTGGGCAGGGCATGGAAGTTGTGCCGCGGCGGCGGGCAGGAGGTCGCCCACTCCAGCGAGCGGCCGAAGCCCCAGGGGTCGTCGACCGCGACCCGTCCCGCGTGTCTCATGGTGTGCCAGACGTTGTACAGGAATGGCAGGGTGGACAGCCCCAGCGCGAACGAACCGATGGAGGAGATCGCGTTGAGGGTGGTGAAGCCCTCGGTGGGCAGGTAGTCCGCGTACCGGCGCGGCATGCCCTGCGCGCCGAGCCAGTGCTGGACCAGGAAGGTGACCTGGAAGGACGGGAACAGCAGCCAGAAGTGCAGCTTCCCGTACCGCTCGTCCAGCATCCGGCCGGTCATCTTCGGCCACCAGAAGTAGAAGCCGGCGAAGGTCGCGAAGACCACCGTGCCGAACAGCACGTAGTGCAGGTGGGCCACGATGAAGTAGCTGTCGGACACATGGAAGTCGATCGGCGGGGAGGCGATCAGCACTCCGGTGAGACCGCCCAGCAGGAAGGTCACCAGGAAGCCGACCGAGAACAGCATCGGCGTCTCGAAGGAGAGCGAGCCGTAGCGCATCGTGCCGACCCAGTTGAAGAACTTCACCCCGGTCGGTACCGCGATCAGCAGCGAGGTCGCCGAGAAGAACGGCAGGAGCACCTGCCCGGTGACGAACATGTGGTGCGCCCAGACCACCGCGGAGAGGCCGGTGATCGTGATGGTGGCGGCGATCAGCCCGTAGTAGCCGAAGATCGGCTTGCGGGAGAACACCGGGATGATCTCCGAGACGATCCCGAAGAACGGCAGCGCCACGATGTACACCTCGGGGTGTCCGAAGAACCAGAACAGGTGCTGCCACAGGATCGCGCCGCCGTTGGCGGGGTCGAAGACGTGCGCCCCGAACTTGCGGTCCGCCTCCAGGCCGAGCAGGGCGGCGGTCAGCACCGGGAACGCCAGCAGGGCCAGGATCGAGGTGAACAGCACGTTCCAGGTGAAGATCGGCATCCGGAACAGGGTCATCCCCGGCGCCCGCAGGCACACGATGGTGGAGATGAAGTTGACCGAGCCGAGGATGGTGCTCAGACCGGCCACCACCAGGCCCATGGCCCAGAGGTCCCCGCCGGCGCCCGGGCTGCGGACCGGCCCGTTCAGCGGGGCGTAGGCGAACCAGCCGAACGAGGCCGCGCCGTTGCTGGTGAGGAATCCGCTCACCACGATCAGCCCGCCGAACAGGAAGACCCAGTAGGTGAAGGCGTTCAGCCGGGGGAAGGCGACGTCCGGCGCCCCGATCTGCAGCGGCATCACGGCGTTGGCGAATCCCGTGAAGGTCGGCGTCGCGAACAGCAGCAGCATCACCGTGCCGTGGATGGTGAACAGCTGGTTGTACCGGTCCCGGCTGAGCAACTGCATTCCCGGCTGCAGGAGTTCGGCGCGCATCAGTATCGCCAGCACGCCCCCGAAGAGGAAGAACCCGAACGAGGTCAGCAGGTACATGTTCCCGATGGTCTTGTGGTCGGTGGTGCGCAGCCAGCCCAGGACCACGGCTCCGGTCCGTACCGCCGGCCGCACCGGCGCATCCGCGCCGCCACCCGGCCGGGCGTCCAGCTGTTCGGTCATCCCAGTGCCTCTCTGCTGACGGGTGATCAGCGTCATCCCACCGACGGGTCGGGCGCACCTATCGAAGCATCAAAAGAGCGCCGCGGAGCGCAGCCGACCTCCTGCGCGTTGCGTTCGACCGGGACCGCCCTGCCCGGGCCCGGCGGCGGCCCGGCAGCGGACCGGTGGAGTGAGTGCGGGCGGCGGCTCACTGGCATGGCGAGCCCGCTCCGGCTACCGGGCGGTGGTTCACTGCCCGGTGATCCCCGTCAGCGCAACGGCCAGCTCGCAGGAGTCCCGATGCCCTCCGACCGCACCGTCTCCCGCTCCCGCCGGGCCCGTCACCACCGGGGCAAGGCGACCGCCAGCGTGGCCGGCGCCTTCTGGACGGTGATGGTCGGCACCACCATCCCCACCCCGCTCTATCCGGACTACGCGGCGGCCTTCGGTCTCTCCGCGCTGACGGTCACAGTCGCGTTCGCGGTGTACGCGCTCGGTGTGGTGGCCGGTCTGCTCGGCTTCGGCTCGCTCTCGGACCGGGCCGGACGCAAGCCGGTGACCGCCGCCGCACTGCTGCTGGCCGGGGCCGCCGCCGGGATCTTCCTGGTCGCCGACGGTCTGGCGCTGCTGCTGGGCGGACGGGTGCTGTCCGGGCTGTCCGCGGCGCTGGTCACCGGTGCGGCGACCGCCCATCTCACCGAACTGGCCCCGCCACAAGGGCGGATCAGGGCGGGCCGGATCGCCCTGGCGGCCAATATGGGTGGCCTGGCCGGCGGCCCGCTGCTCGCCGGGGTCCTGGCCGAGTGGGCACCCGATCCGCTGCGGCTGGCCTGGGCCGTCAACGCCGTCCTGGTCCTTGTCACCCTGCTGCTCCTGGGCCCGGTGCCGGAGACCGTCGAACGCCGGGCGGAACAGCGGCTGTTCACCCTCCAGCTGCCACGGGTCCCGGCGGAGATCAGGGCGCCCTTCGTACGCTGCGCGCTGGCGGCCGGGTCGGGGTTCGCGGTCATGGGCGTGCTCACGGCCACCACCGGGCTGTTCTTCACCACGCTGCTGCGACTGGACTCCCCCACGCTCTCCGGAGCCACCGTCTCGCTCACCTTCGTCTGCGTCGCGACCGGGCAGCTGCTCGCCCGGGTGCTGACTCCCCGGCCGGTCCTGCCCGCCGCCTGCCTCGGCCTGGTCGCGTCCGCGGCGCTGATCGCCACCGCGATGCTCACCGCCTCCGCCGTGCCGCTCGTCGCCGCCGCGGTGGCCGACGGGCTCTCGGCCGGCCTCGCACTCGGCGAGGGCATCGCACTGATCACCAGGCGGACCGAGCCGGCTGTCCGGGGCCAGGCGTTCTCGGCCCTGTTCGCGGTGGCGTACGCGATGCTGGCGCTGCCCGCGATCGGGGTCGGCGTGCTGATCGTCCACGTCGGGCTCCGGTACGCCGGGACCGTCTTCGCCGCCGTGGTGGCGCTGATCGCACTCGGGGTGCTCGCCAGCCTGCGACGCGGACGGCTGCCTGCCTGACCGGGGCCGGGTGGGAGGGCAGAGTCCGACTACCGCCGGGCGGTGAGGTGCCCGAGCAGGCGCGCGACGCAGTCGACGACACCGTCCCGCAGCAACGCGACGTTGACGAGCAGCCGGTCAACTGTCCATCCGCCGACGCACCGTCAGCCCGGCGGATCGGAGTCTCGTTGACGAGTGATCACGGTTGCCGGCGAGGAGAGCACGGTGCAGCCGTTCAGTCGCGCCGAGTGGCGGTCGGTTGCGGCGTTCCGGCCTCCGCGGAGGCGGTTGCCAGACCGCCGGGGCCCCATTTGACGGGCCCCGGCGGCGTGTTGGTGAGTACGGACGATGGATGGCGGAGTCGACTGCGACGACCGGTCCACATCCGGAGGTGCCGGGTGGTCAGGGCGCGTACCGGCACACCGTGACGCCGCTCCTCGCTCCGCAGCCCATCTTGCTGTAGCTGGGGTTGATCATGTTGTAGTAGTGACCCCAGCGTTGGTACCCCGCCTGGTTGGCGTACGGGTCATGGTTGGGATCGGAGTCGTAGGCGCTCTTCTCGCTGGCCCACTGCCCCGTGGCCTGGCCCGGCCCGCCGCTCGACATGTTCTCGGCGGCGTTGCTTATCGACCCGTGGTGCAGCGTGCCGCCCGCGGTGGATGCCGGGTTGTCAGCCCAGGACTGTGCCTCGGAGGCAAGCCCGCCGTCCCAGCTCAGACCTGACTGGCCGGCCTGGGCGCGAACGCTGTTGGTCTGGGAGAGCATGGTCTGTTGGTCACCGGGGCTGATCTGGGCGGGGAACTCCGCCGCGTGGGAGACGGTCGCGGTGGCAACCGTCGCCAGCATCATGCCTCCGGTCATCAGCGCCGTTGCGAAGATGCTCGCGGCGCGATGGTGTACCCGAGTTGGATTTCTCATTGCGACCCCCTGGTCGCACAGAAAACAGCAGCAAGTGCCGGCGCGGACCACGACCGCCACGGAAGCGGGCCGCACGCCTGGCTCATGCGATGGCCAGGACGCCATCGACGACAAATCACTCTGTCCGGCGGCCACATGACCGCCGTCAATAGGACCAGCGTATGTCCAGGGCGTCTTCGCGGCGACCGAAGAGACCACTGAGATGTCTCCGTGCAGTCGGTGATCGAGACTCTGCCCTTCGTAGCCTCGAATCCCGCCACTCCGACCAACTGGCCTTCCCTCAAGGCTAGTTCCACCAATTCGTTGCGGATTCAAGTCGGGTTCTTCCGCGAATCGGACGCTGCCGCCCCGGCTGTTTCGCGCCGCGTCCGGCGCTGGAAGGCCTCCGCACGCCCGGCCCACGTCAACCTCATGCAGGTGGCCGCATACCTGCAAGTCGTCTTTCCTGGACCAAGAGTTGGTCAAACCCGCTCGCTGCCGAGATGTGCTCCGACGTCGGCTTGACGCACATTCCGCCCCGGATGTCCCTCGCCACTCGCTACGTCAAGTGGCCCTGCTCTTGGCTCACTTGTTCCGGCGCGACTGTTCATGGCGAATGGCGGCGAGCACCACGGCGACGGCCGCACCGGCCAGGGAGAGCGCCAGGCCGGGGTTCACGAACGAGGGGACGAACTCGATGCTGTACCCGTCACTCCAGGTACAGCTGGAGCTCAGCGGCAGCAGGCTGTCCTTGGGAAGCACCTCGGACTCCGCCGGGTCGCCGTACCGGGCCAGTCCGCACACCCGCGCCTCGTCCTCGACCCGCCGGTAGCCCTTCAGCAGGCCGAAGGCGTACAGCACGGCCGCGGTGGCGAGGCAGCTCACCGCGGCCTCCCGCCAAGAGCTCGTGGGTGTCGCGGCCCGCAGGCTGCCGCGCCGCGCCACGGCGGCGCACAGGTGCACCAGCAGGGCGGCGGCGGCCGCGGCCAGGAACAGGGCGGTGAGCAGGGTCAGGCCGGGGCTCTGGCCGGTCTCCTCGGCCAGCGCGCGGAGGTCGCCGAGGACGCGGTTCACGGCTACGCGCTCCCGGTGACGGGGTTCCACTTCTTAATGATCACGTAAAGCGGTATACGCCAGCAGGGATTCCGCGTCAACCGAGCGCATCCGTCGCCGCCTTGACCATCCGCCGGACGGAGCCTCCGCCACGGCGTCCGGCCCGGCCCCAGCGGCACTCCGGCCCGGCCCGGCGTTCCCCCAGCCTGATCCGGAACAGCGCGCCCGGACGTTCTCGCCGCGAGTGGCAGAAGAACCAGCGGCAGAGCAGCCTGGTGCCCCAAGTACAAGATCCGTCCCCCTTCCGGTCTCCCTCCGGCGCGGGGTACTCCTGAAATCGAGCGACAGGTTGTCGGACATACCGCGGAAGGGAGCACCACCATGGGTGAGGTGCGATCACAGGACGGCTGGCAGGTGGACGGGCGCTGCACGAACTGCGACGTCGCGCGGCAGTTGGCCCCAGGGCTGATCGGCGAGGTCGACGGGCGCTCGGTCGTCCTGCGCCAGCCGCAGGACGAGTCCGAGGTCCGGCTGCTCCAGGCCGCCGCGCACGCCTGCCCCACCAGGTCGATCCACCCCCCGGGCCGGCGGCCCCTGGCCGCGGCGGACGACCCGTTCCCGCTGGCGCTGGACGACGGCGTGCTGCTGTGCGGACACAACTCCAGGCAGACCGCGGGAGCCAACTCGTACCTGCTGCGCCGCCCCGGCGGCACCACGATGATGGTGGACACGCCGCGCTGGAGCGCCTCGCTCGCGGCGCGTTACGAAGCGCTGGGGCCCGTCACGGACGTGCTGCTCACCCATCGCGACCACGCCGCGCACGGGCGCCGCTACGCCGACCGTTTCGGTGCCCGGCTCTGGATCCACGAGGGCGACCTGGACGCCGCGCCGGACGCCGACCGCGTGCTCCGCGGCACCGACCCGGTGGAGATCGCCGAAGGAGTGACCGCCCAGCCCTTCTCCGGGCACACCCGGGGCAGCGTGCTCTACCTCGCGGACGGGCGGTACTGCTTCAGCGGCGACAGCTTCTACTGGTCCCGCACCACCGGGGACATCGAGGTCGCCGAGAGCGTCACCTGGTACTCGATCCGGGAGCTGGCCGCCTCACTGGCCCGGACCGCCGATCGGCTGCGCTTCGAGTGGCTGCTGCCCGGTCACGGCGACCGCCACCGGCTCCCCGCCCACGACATGGCACTGCGGCTCGCTGGACTCGCCGCGCGCGCCAGCGACCTGCAGCCCCGGCCGGTCGACTTCACCGCCGTTCGCTGGTAACCGCCGCGGGGCCGGGCCCGGGAGGCGCTCCCGGCCCGGCCGCCCGCATGGCGGTCACGATCACCCTCCGCGCGTCGTCCAGGTATCGGGTCAGCTCCACCTCGACGTCGTCGCTCTCACCGGACTCCAGCAGCCCCGCGAGGATCTGGTTGCGGCGCAGGAACGGCTCGTGCAGGCCGTGCGCCGTGGGCACCGCGCCGAACGCCAGGCGGAGTTCGGCCAGCAGCCGGGACATGCAGTCGTCGATCCGCATGCTTCCGGCGAGCCCGGCGACGGACTGGTGGAAGCGCAGGTCGGCGGTACCGACCGCGACCCAGTCGCCCCGTCCCTCGGCCGCCTCGGCCTGGGCCAGTGCGATCCGGACCTGGGCTAGCCGCTCGGGTGCCGCGCGCGGGGCCGCACGGACACCGGCCGTCTCCAGGGCGAGGCGCAGGGTGAAGATGTCGTCGACGTCCTCGGGGGTCAGGATCCGGACGAAGACGCCGCGGTTGAGCTCGTGCACCACCAGGCGCTGGTCCACCAGCAGCCGGAACGCCTCCCGCAGCGTGTTGCGGGAGACCGCGAGCGCCTCGCCGAGCGCCTCCTCGGACAGCCTCGTCCCCGGCGCGAGCCGCCCCTCGGTGATGTGGTCGCGCAGTACCTCGGCCACCCGCTGCGCCACCCCGGTGCGCTCGAGCCGGCCGCGCTCGGCCGCCAGTGCGCCGAAAGCCCCGGTACTGCCCTGCTCGCCTCCGACCACGCGGCCCTCCGCCTCCGTTCGAAACCCCGGCCCCGACCCGTCGGGGCGATCCGTCGCGGCAGCCCGGCGGGGAGAGAACCGGACACCCGCACTCTTGTCGGATTGTTCAACAACCCCTAGCCTCGCTACGACTCTCCCCCAGGGTCCTCCCCACAAAACGGTGACCTCCGGCCCGGAAGGCGGCCAAGGGCGTGCTCGTTCTCTTAGGCATCCTCATCGTGGTGGCGGGCTTCGCCACCAAACGCAACCCCCTGCTGATCGTCGGTGTCGCCGGCGTCACCACCGGCCTGCTGGGCGGGCTCTCGCCAACCGCGGTGCTGGCAGCCTTCGGGACCGGCTTCGCCTCCAGCCGCTCGGTGAGCCTGTTCGTCGTCGTCCTGCCAGTGATCGGCCTGCTGGAGCGCAGCGGCCTGCAGGAGCAGGCCCGGACCCTGATCGGCCGGCTCCGCGGGCTCAGCGCCGGGCGGCTGCTGACGGTCTACCTGGTGTTCCGGCAGCTCTCCGCGGCCCTCGGGCTCACCAGCATCGGCGGCCCGGCGCAGGCGGTGCGGCCCGTGGTGGCGCCGATGGCGGAGGCCGCGGCCGAACGCCGGCACGGAACGCTGACCGACCGCGCCCGCGAGCGGGTCCGCTCGTACGCTGCCAGCGCCGACACGGTCGGGCTCTTCTTCGGCGAGGACTGCTTCCTCGCGATCGGTTCGGTCCTGCTGATCACCGGTTTCGTCAACGCGACCTACCACACCCACCTGGAGCCCGCCCAGCTCGCAATGTGGGCGATCCCCTCCGCGCTGTGCGCTGCCCTCATCCACGGCACCCGGCTGCTGCGCCTGGACCACCGCCTCGAACGGGAGTCGACCGTAGTGAACCGTCAACTCGCCGGTTCGCGGCGCCGATCGGCACAGGGGGCGAAGTGATCCAGGTGGAGTGGCTGTACTGGCTGGTGGGCGCGATGCTCCTGGCAATGGCGGCGCAGATGGCCGCCGACCGCAGCAATCCCGAACGGTTCGGCTCCGCGGCGTTCTGGGGACTGCTCGGCCTGAGCTTCGTCTACGGCACCTGGGTGGTGCGGAAGACCGCACCCGCCGCTCCGCTCGGCGCCGCCGTGCTGGCCATGGCCGCTCTGGCGGGATTCGGTCTGACCGGACGCGGCACGCCGAGGACCTCGACTTCCGCGCAGCGCAAGGAATCCGCCGCCGGGATCGGCAACCGGCTGTTCCTGCCCGCGCTCACCGTCCCCCTGGTCGCCGTCGTCTGCGGCACGCTCGCCAAGCAGTGGCACCTCGGCGGCAGGCCGCTGCTGCAGCCGGGCA
Source organism: Kitasatospora cystarginea (assembly GCF_039533515.1). Taxonomy (NCBI): domain Bacteria; kingdom Bacillati; phylum Actinomycetota; class Actinomycetes; order Kitasatosporales; family Streptomycetaceae; genus Kitasatospora; species Kitasatospora cystarginea. Next base: position 136,057 of record NZ_BAAATR010000007.1, read on the forward strand.
GCGAGACCGTCATCGGTCTGGGACTCGGCGCGCTGGCCGCCGTGGGAGTGGGACTGCTGGTGACCCGCGAACGTAATCCGGCCGTCGCCGTACACGCCGGCCGCGGTCTGCTGGAGGCGATGGGCTGGGCTCTGCTGCTGCCCCAACTCCTGGCCGTACTGGGGTCGATCTTCCAGGCCGCCGGGGTGGGCCCCCAGGTCGGTAGGCTGGTCACGCACGTCCTGCCCGACGGCAACCGCTACCTCGCAGTGGTGCTCTACTGCGTCGGGATGGCGCTGCTGACCGCCGTCATGGGCAACGCCTTCGCGGCGTTCCCCGTCATGACCGCCGCCATCGGCTGGCCGGTACTCATCGTCCGGCTGCACGGCGACCCGGCGGTCGTCCTCGCCGTCGGAATGCTGGCCGGCTTCTGCGGCTCCCTGGTCACGCCGATGGCCGCCAACTTCAACCTGGTGCCCGCCGCACTGCTCGAACTGAAGGACCAGTACGGGCCGATCAGGGCCCAGATCCCCACCGCGGGCGCGATGTTGGCCTGCAACATCGCCATCATCTCGGTCTTCGCGTTCTGAGGACGCCTTCGGCGACACCGACCACCACGAGAGGCGGCAATCCTGATGACCCGGGTCCTGCTCACCGGCTTCGAACCCTTCGGTGGCGCGGCGCTCAACTCCTCCTGGGAAGCCGTCCGGCTGGTCGCCGACGGCCCGCCGGACGGATTGAAGGTGACCGTCCGACGGCTCTCCTGCGTGTTCGGCCGGGCGGTCGACGAACTGTCGACGGCGGTCCGGGAGACCGGACCTGACCTGGTGGTCCATGTGGGCCAGGCCGACGGCCGGTCCGATCTCGGGGTCGAGCGCATCGCGATCAACATCGAGGACGCACGCATCCCCGACAACACGGGCCGGCAGCCGGTGGACCGGCCGGTGGTGCCCGGCGGTCCGGCAGCCCACTTCGCCACCCTGCCGGTCAAGGCCTGCGTGGCCGCCGTCCGCGAGGCCGGCCTGCCCGCCTCCCTGTCGCACACCGCCGGCACCTTCATCTCGCGACCGTTCGGGGGGGTGGGCCATCACCAAGCATTGGCAGAAGATCAAGGACTCCGGCGAGGTCGACATCCGGACGTCGCAGTGGTCCAGCGGTCCTGAGCGACAACCCGCCTTCCTCGCCCAGCTGTTGACATCCGACACGGCCGATGTGGCGGAGGATCAGCGAGGTGGCCCCTCTGTCGAATCGGTGGCAGCGGGCGGAGGAGCAGGTGCGGCCAGTTCGTCGAGTGGCTGCCGGTCGGCCTCGGCGCTGAAGGTCGCCTCGACCGTCTCCTCCGGTCGGCGTTCCTCCATCTTCGCGAGCAGGGTGAACGCATCCTTGTCCTGCGGCGTGAAAGGGGGCTGGGTCATGGAGCGCGGCCACAGCCGGTACCGCAGGACGACGTTGATCTCCGCCGCGAGCAGGGTCAGTCGAGCTCCGGTGAACACCCAGGTCAGCAGGCCGATCACGATCGCGAAGAAGCCGTACACGTCGGCGGCGTGATTGATGACGTAGCGGACGTAGACGTCCCCCACCGTCTGCAGCACTTCCCAGAACCCGGTCGCGATCACCACTCCGATGAGCACGTCCCGCACCCGTACGGTGGCGGCGGTGAGCATCGTGAAGGCGGCGAGGAAGACGCCGAAGTTGACGATCGTTGACGCGGCCAAGGTCCACGGGCCGTTCAGGGGCCCGAACCGGGGTGCGTAGCCGATCAGGGCGCTCGACAGCAGAACGCCGAGCCCCAGGACCACCAGGATCGCAAACCCCCGTACCCGACGGCCTACGAACCCCGGCCACTCCTTGAAAGGGACGTTCCAGACCGTGTTCATGGCGTTCTGCGCGGCCTGACCGACCCCCTGCGCGCCGTAGAGCGCGCCGGCCAGGCCCACTGCGAGTGCCAGGGGGCTGCCCCTCATCGGGTGCGCCGCGTTGCGAAGCTGGCTGCCGATGATCGGGAAGTCGGCCAATGCGGAATTGACCATCCGCTGCTGCAGTTCGGGATCCCCGCTCAGGACGAAGCCGAGGACGGTGGAGAAGACCAGGAGCAGGGGAAAGATCGCGAAAAGCCCGTAGTAGGCGATGATGGTGGCCTTGCCGCCAGCCTGGTCGTTGCCGAACTTCTGAATGACCGCGAACGGTATCCCTGCTACGGCATGCCGCTGCTGGAAACGGTCGATCTGGCGCACAACGACTTCCACCCGGTTCATCAGTCCTCCCGAACGGCCCGGGGGCGTGTCAGCGATCTCGTGTAAGTGCCTTGGGTTATCGGATGCTGAGCCGGTCCTCGAAGAAGAGTGAGAACTGGTTCAGCACCTCCTGCCAGTGTGCGGCGACATGGTTGATGTCGCGTGCCCTGAAGGTGATCTGCTCGCGGACGGCGAGGTAGAGGTGTGTCACCAGTAGTGGCGGCGGCCGCCGACGGCGTGTCCCACCAATCCCAGGATCCACAAAATGGCCCCGATGACCAGCAGGACGATCCCGATCATCCACAGGAAGCCGAGGTGGAGCAGAAACCCGACGACAAGCAGGATGACTCCGAGGACGATCATGGTGTCCTCCGATCTCGCAGACAACTCTAGCCACACGTCTTTCCCGCAGTGGCCTGGGCAAACGACTGAGCTGAGCTTTGCCCCGCGACGTGGACACCCCTGACACTTGGATCTTGTAGGTCCAGGAAGGGAAGTCCAGGTGGGACGTCCGTCGAAGTACTCGGATGAGTTCCGACGTGATGCGGTGGCGTTGCACCGAGCGTCGGGTGGCCGGCGTACGTTCGAGGCGGTCGCGAAGGAGATCGGGGTCAATCACGAGACTCTCCGGAACTGGGTGCGCGCCGCTGGCGCCGGGTCGGCGGGGCCCGAGCCGGCGTTGGACTCCGACGAGCGTGCCGAGCTCGCGCGGCTGCGCAAGGCCGAGCGGGAGTGGCAGGTCGAAAAGGAGATCCTGCGCCGGGCGGCAGCTCCCCGGAACCGCAGGCGCCACGGTCGACGAACGCGAACAGCGGATGGTACCCGAAGGACTTCTCCCGGGCCGGGGCGGCGCTCTGCTTCTCGGAGTACGAACGAGAAACCCTGTCATCCCGGCTAAGCGGTGTTCTCTGCTTTTCTGACCACCCGTCGGACGGCTCCGCTCCATGAAAGCGTGAGGTTAGGGTCTGCATCACGAGCCTGGGCCGATTTCGATCTCTCGGCTGGCAGAAAAGCATCTTGTCCGCCTGTCACACTGGGTGAAAGTTTTGCCACGTTCGGTATTGATCGTGGGCGTCGGCTCCCGGCGGCCACTGACGTACGAGGTGGCAGGCTTGACGGAGATTCAGCACCTGACGAAGGTCTACAGCGACCGCGCCTATGTGCACACCACGACCGTGCGGCACCAGGGCAGCACGGTCGCGTTCGCGATGGACGAGCAGCGGCGCATCGTCTACACGGTCCTGGACCTGTCGCAGCACGACGAGGCGCGCGGCGAGGCGGACGCGGAGTGCTGGTCAGAGAATCCGCTGCCGCTGCGCTTCCCGGCCGAGCTGGCCCGGGTCGGCTACGCCGTGGCCGGCGCGGTACGGATGCCCGCGGTCAAGCGCGGCGGACGGGTTGAGGCCGAACCGGAGGAGCGGCTCGACGAGGACGAGCTGGACCCGTTCCTGTCCAGCACGGCCCGGCTCGGCGCCGCCACGCCCTTCCACGTCGTCTCCGACGGCACCCACCTGTACGTGCTGCGCCAGTCCGTCCGGGCCGACGACCCGGACGCGGTCTTCCGGCTCTCCGACGGCACCGGCTCCTCTGCCGACCCGGCGCGGGCAAGGTCGCGCTGGTCGACGCCACTTTGCTCTGCGACCGCTTCGTGCTGGCCGGCGGCGAGTTGAAGCCGGTGCTGGAGGTCCGCTACCGGCGCAGCCGCCACAAGGGCCGCCCGGACTCCGGGAAGGACAGCCTCGGCACCCGGGATATGGAAGGCCGGGCGTTCCACGAGCCCACCCGGACGAGCAGCCCGTGACGATCGGCACCGTGCTGCGGATCGACGGCGACGTGGTGCAGTTCACCGAGGTCACCCTCGCCCCGCTGACCGGCCCGGGTTTCGTGACCGTCGGCGGCCACGGCTTCCGCTTCGAGGGCAGCCATCCCATCGGCGCCAAGTCGCTGCGCCTTGGCGCGGGCGCGGATGTGACCCTGCTCAAGCCGGGCATGAGCGTGCAGCGGGTGCGCTACGACCACCGCTGGTCCACGGCCTCGCGGCCCGGCGTCGCGCTCTCGGCCGGCTCCCGGCTGGTCACCGTCGACCCGGCGGTCTGGCCGAGATCCCACTCGGCGGCGCGGACGGCCTGGTGCGCGGGCACGGCGGCCGCTGGCGCGCCGACATGCCGGGCCGCGCGTACGCCTTCGACGGCCAGGGACGCTTCCTGGCACTGCCAGCCGAGCAGGTGTCTCGGGCGGCGACGGCGGGTGACCTCACGCTGGAGGCATGGATCAACCCGGAGCGGGTCGAGGGCCCGGTGCGGCTGCTGCACGCCAACGCGGGCGACACCCCGTACGGACTCGGCCTGGTCGGCGGTCCCGCCGTCACCGCGCTGGCCTACGACGGGGTGAGCGCCGCCGCCGTGGTGCCCGGCGCGTTCGGCTTCGGGGACGGCGACTTCACGGTGGAGTTCTGGGCCCGCCGTACCACCATCAACCCAAAGGCGCACTACCTGCTCGGCCACAGCACCGAGCAGCAGCGGAACAGCGAGTCCCTGCACATCGGCTTCCGCTCCAACTCCTCCTTCACCTTCGCCTTCTGCGGCGACGACCTGACGACGGACCGGCAGTTCGTCGACACCGAGTGGCATCACTGGGCCTGCGTCTTCCAGAGCCAGACCCGCCAGCAGGTGATCTACCTGGACGGCCAGGAGATCGCCCGCCGCACCGCCACCGCCACCTACCGGGGCCAGGGCCGGCTCTCGTTCGCCTCGGTGCCGTGCTGGCCGGGCGAGTTCGCCTCGGTCCACCTCGACGAGGTCCGGCTCTGGTCGACGGCGCGCGGCGGCGACGACGTACGCGCGGCCATGAAGCGGCGGCTGACCGGCGCCGAGGCCGGGCTGCTCGGCTACTGGGCGTACTCCGCCCCGGCGCCCGGCGCGCAGCCCGTGCTGACGGACCGCTCCGGCAGCAACCGGCACGCCGAGCTGCGCGGCAAACCCGGCCCTGTCCCGGCGCGTTCGCCGATCGACGAGGGCGGCTACCGGGCGGTCGCCACCGTCGGCGACCGGCGGGTGGTCAGCCGGGAGAGCTTCCCGCTGCGCGAGTGGAGCCACCTCGCCGCCGCCTACCAGCAGTCCTGGGCGGTCCGGTTGGACGGCGAGGCCTACCTGGAGGTCGCGGACGACGACACTCTGGACATCGCCGACGACCTGACGCTGGAGGTGTTCGCCCGACTGGAGCGGCTCGGCGAGACCCAGGGCCTGCTCTCCAAGGGCCGCACCGCCGACGGCGCGGGCGGCTGCGTGCCGTACCGGCTGGCGGTACTGCCGGACGGCCGGCTGGAGTTCGCCTTCGAGGAGCCGGACGGCCGGGCCGTGCGCTTCACCTCCACCGAGGGCGTCGAGGCCGGGGCGTTCCACCGGATCGCGGTGGTCCGCAAGGGCGGGCGCTCGATGCAGGAGCAGAAGGGCACCCGCCAGATCAGCGCGGTCGGGGCGGACGGCAAGCCGGTCACCCAGAGCGTGGAGCTGGTCGAGTCGGTCGAGGTCCGCGAGTGGCAGGACGTCCGCTTCCACCTGGACGGCCGGGAGATCGGCGCGGCCCGCTACGAGGGCCCCGGCCCGCGCGGCAACGACGCGCCCCTGGAGCTCGGCCGGGCCCGTGACGGCTCGACGGTGCAGCCGCTGACCGGCGTGCTCGCCGAGGTGCGGATCTGGGGCGCCGCCCGCGACGCGGCCCGCCTCGGCACCGCCGTGACCGCCCGCGACCGGGGCCTGGTCGCGCACTGGCGCTTCGAGGAGAACGCGGGCAGCACGGCGGCCGACGCCACCGGCTCGCACCCCGCCCGGCTGCGCGGCGCCCGCTGGGTGCGCAACCCCGACCCGCGTGGCAGCGTATTCCGGCTCTATCGCAACGGCGTCTCGGTGGCCTGCGACCCGGCTGGCACCCCCGGCACGCCCGACACCGCCGCCTTCGCCGACCCGGGCGACGCCCAGCTCACCCTGGGCGCGGTGGTCAGGGGCGGCAAGGCGGTGGAGTCGTTCGACGGCGTCCTGGAGGAGGTACGGATCTGGCGTACCGCCCGCACCCACGAGCAGCTGCTGGACAACCTGTTCACCCGGCTCAAGGGCGAGAAGGAGGACCTGGTCGCCTACTGGCCGTTCGACCGGGACTCCACCGAGCCTGACGTCGCCCAGGTCCGCGACGACGGACTACTCGCTACGTCGAAGTACCGTTGCCGCAGCGGCCGATCACGACGCCCGCCGCAGCGCCGAGCACGCCGACGACGATGCCGCGACACCGAGGCCGCGAACGGTCGAGCAGAGCACCGCGACGGCGGCCTATGCACAGCACCCGGCACCACGTGCTGCTCTGGACAACCGGCCGCACTCCGTGCCGTGGGAGCGCCACCGGAGCGGTTCCCCCACGGCTTCGCGTCAGGCGACGTGCAGCGTGAGCACTGCGGTGTGCAGTTGTCCGGCGGTCTGGAACTGGAGGAAGACCCGCCAGTTTCCGAGGTCGCCGAGTATGGCGTTGAAGGTCAGCGTCGGCCCGCCGTGGTCCCCGTCGACGATGTTCTGGGGGTGGAGGTGGGCCAGCGCCTGGTTGCCCTCGTGGAAGGCGCTGAGGTGGGCGTAGCTGTCGAGGTACGGCTGGAGATCGGTGACCGGCTGGCCGTCCTTGCTGATGGTGGCGGTGAGCTTGTGGGTCATCCCGGCCATCGGCCCGCTCTGGACGGCGACGGTGTAGCCGTCGACGGTGGTGCTGTCGGCTGCGGCGGGCAGTGGCGCGGCGGCGGCCTCGCCGGGCACGGTGACGGTACGGCTGAGGACGAACTCACTGCCCTTGTGCGGGCCGGTGTTCGGTGTGAACGAGGCGTACAGCCGCCAGCTGCCCGGTTCGAGGGCGGCCAGGTCGGCGGTCCACGTGCCGTCGGCGGCCATGGTCGGGTGCAGGTGCTGATAGCCAGTGAGGTCCGAGCGGATCGCGTAGAAGTGCAGCGTCTTGGTCTGGACGACCGCGAAGTCGGTGATCGGTCGGCCGTCCGGGCCGGTGATGGTGAACGGGTAGCTCACCGCCTGGCCGACCGGAAGGCTGGTGGCTGGCGCGTCCAGGCGGTAGCCGTCCAGTTCGGCGGCGAGCCCCTCGCCTGCCGCCATCATGCCGGGCATGCCCGGCATCCCCGGCATGCCCGAGGACGCCGCGCCGGGCGTTGCCATCGCGCTGTGGTCCATGCTCGGCATGCCCGCCATGCCCGAATGGTCCATGCCCGGCATGCCCGAGTGCTCGGAGTGCGAGGACGAACCGCACGCAATGAGCGCGAAGGCGAGCAGTGCGGGCACACCGGCCGCCACGGCCCAACCACGCGAGACCGAACGAGGAGAAGCGAACATCAGCAGGTCTTTCCCGTACGAGCGCGCCGAGAAGGGCGCTTGGATGAACAGATACGCGTGGCTGCGCCGGTCACAGCCGCGACCCTGTCAGGCTGGTGCGACACACCTGCAGCAGCATTCCTCGCTCGCCGCCCGGCGGACCCCGCAGGTGGTGCGCAGCGATGGCGGCCCGACGGCGCGTCATCCCACCGGACATCCACGGAGATCATCGTGGCCGTCACAGTTCCCCGGGTGTCGAAGCCGTCCGAGAGGTAGGAACCGGTCGCCGCCAGTTTGCGGTCCGCGACCGGCTCGGCGACAACGGCCAGCGCCGGATGGCCGTCGGCAGTCGAGGAGACGCCGCCACCGATCACGGTCGCGGCGGACAAGGCGGCGCCGGTGATGGGTCTGGTACGACGGTGAGGTCCCATGGGCGGTCTCCTGCTCGTCCTCGGCCGATGGCGCCCTGATGCGCCTGGCCCGTGCTGCTGTGAGAACCGGGGGAAGTACGGCCTCACAGGACAGGAGACCCGTGGCGGACGCAGTGATAACCGAAAATCCGGTGGCTCAGTCGTACCCGCATCGGCTTCGCTGACGCTTGCGCCTGGTCGAGACTGCCGCAGTACGCTCAACTCGGCGACCAGGGCCCATAGGAACGTCTTGCCCGACGGGAACGCCGCGCGGGCGCGTCGGGTACGAAGGTTGGCCACATCCCTCGTCGGCGCATCTGTCCGCCGCCACCCGGTTCGCGGGTGGATCGTCAACGAGACGCACCCGCGGCTCGCCACCCCACGGGTCCTTCGGCGCCCGGGAGTTGGTTTGAACGCTCCTGGCTTGCGGGCATCGCTGGGGTGGAGAAATACGCCCACGACAGAGGCGACCGAGGTGGCACAGATGCACGACACCGGTACGGAACCGATCGCGACCTTCTGCGGAAACTGCAACTGCGGCTGCCCGCAGCTGTTTGTGGACCCAGCCGCCCCCCAGGAGAAGCGGGTGCGGATCACCGACGACTTCGGGCAGCAGGTGCAGATGAGCGAGGAACAGTTCCGGGACCTCATCGCCCAGGCCAAGAGTGGCGCGCTGGACGACCTCGCAACCTCGGCCGTCTGACACCGCGTCATCCACAGTGACCTGAGTTCGGGCACAGCACAACCGCAGGACTCGGGCCGAGTGGTCATCCGCATCGTCATGCACGGTGTCGTGGCGGGGACTCGCCCGTGGCGCACATCTTGTGCGCGTGGTCCGGGCCGGGACGCCGAACGCCACGGCCCGGACCTTCAGGTCATCGCGCTACTGCCCGCGACATCACCGCAGTTGCGGCGCCGCAGGTCAAGCACGGCGGCGAGCTGTGCGTCATGCCGCCGGGGTACGACACCAGCTGTTCGTTTCCGGACCGGGCGGCGGGAGAGGACCCGGTGCCATGGCCGGGTAGGGCCGGTGTGGGACACATGTGCTGCGTCCCGCACCGGCCCTGTCCGTTACGCCGAAGTGCCGGTGCTGTCGGCGCCGCGGCCGCGGCGGCCGCGCACAACGCCCGCCACGGCGCCCGCCACGGCGCCGAGGACGCCGACGACGATGCCCGCGATACCAAGGCCGCGAGCGGTGGAGTCACTGCTGCTGCTCTTCGCCGTCGCGGTGCTCTGCTCGGCCGGGTCAGCCTTCGCACTCGGTGCGGCGCTGGGGGCGTTACCGGCGGCAGCGGTCAGCTTGAGGACCGGTGCCGGGTGCTCGGGCTCCTTCTGGCCGTCCTTGGCCTCCTCGATCCAGCGCACGACGTTGCCGTCGCTGTACGTCTGAAGGGCCTTGAAGACCACCTTGTCGGTGCCGTCGGGGAGCGCGCCGAAGTCGACGGTGAAGTCCTGGAAGTGGCCGGGGGCGATCTGCCCGCCCGTCCAGACGATCTGGGAGACGACATCGGTGATGTCGCCGTCGTCGGTGTGGATCGGGGTGGCGAGCTTGGTGGTCTGGATCTGGTCCGTCCAGCCCGGCACCGCGGCAACCATGGCGGACGGGATCGGGTGGTCGGTGGGGAAGTCGATCTCGACCTTCACCGTGCTGGCGTTCTCCTGCTCGTTCGGCACGCGGAAGGCGAAGGTCTGGTCAGTCGCGTCCTTGGCCACGCTGGACGGCTGCACGGTGACGTGCGCGGACGCAGGGCCTGCGATCAGCAGGACGACGGCGGCGCCCAGGGCGGAGGCGGCGGCAAGGCGGTTCTTGAAGGACGGTCTCATGGCTGTGTGTTCTCCGTGTGGGAGCGTGCACGCGCGGACGTCGGTACGGGCGGCTCCCGGCCGCTTCCGGGCAGGGGCACCGTACGCCGTCGGTCAGGCCAGGCGTGCTGATGTGGTCGGGGGCGCGGAGCTGCCGCCGACGCGGGCAGCGCTACCACCGTGGGGGTGCGCTTGCCCGTCCGGTCAGGCAGCGGAGGCCACCGGCGGACCTCGCCTGATCACACAGTGCCGGAGCAGCCCCGGTGACGGGAGCTGCCACCGCCCGCTGTCCCTCGTGAACCACGCGACGGGCGGCTGCGACCTGCGCCCGGTGCTGCCGGACAGCACGGCTTCGAGCCGTGCGATCATCTCCCGCAGTCTCGCCGCACCCGCGTTCACGGTGGCCGAGGCCGCCTCGGCGGTGGTGCGGACCAGCCGCCACACGGCCGCCTCGCCCCGCCGCAGCCACCATGCCGCCAGCAGCGTGGCGGTGAGGTGGCCGGCGAACATCGCGGGGCTCAGCCCGAGCAGGAAGGCATGGCACCACAGGGCGACGTGCGGCGCAGCCGCTGCGGAGGCGTGGGAACCGCTTCCGAGCGGCGCGGCGAGTTGCGCGGCCACCGCCCTGGAGTGAGTGCCGTCGGCCATCCCCATGCCGGGCATGGTCGGCATGTCGGCCATCCCGGCCATGCCCGCCGCATTCGGCATCGCTTGGGCCCGTGCGGGCGTCTGCTCGGTGTGGAAGAGGAGGTGCAGGCCCAGCTGGCCGACGGCCAGCCCGCCGGCGATCGCGGCCAGCGACCGTTCCCGCCGTGCCCCGAGGACGGCCGCGCCCAAGGTCAGGACCCAGCCCAGGAGCACCGCCCGGGTCGGCACCACGGCGCCGGAGGCCAGCGTGTGGCCTGCTGCGGCCAGCACGACGCAGACCGTCGCGAACGGCATGGCACGCAGTACGCGAAAGTCGAGCGAGGCGGGAGGCGCCGGGGCGGGCCCGGCCCCGGTTACGAAGGCAGACATGGCGGGCACATCATGACATCCGCGGCCGTGCGCTGTGCAGGGTGCCGCGAAGTTCGCGGCATCCACGCCCTCCGGGAGGCTCCGGTTGTCATGGAAGAACCTCCAGGTCAGCGGCGACTTCTCGAAAAATCATCCATCTGTTCGGAACTTCCGGCGGCCCGCGGCCGACTGATGTGACGGACTCCGTCACCCGACGGAGTCCGTCACAGCGGAAGGACGGATCATGCGGCCGCACGGGCGGGCATCACGGCAGCTCAGACCCCATATAGCGGGGGTGGGATCGTGACCCGCGCCGCCGAGAGGGGGCGGGCGGTGGCCGAGGACCAGTGGAGCCTGGTCGCGGCCGCCGGGATGCTGTCCTTCGTCGCGATGCTCGATATGAACATCGTCAACCTGGCCCTCCCCGACATCTCGCGCAGCTTCGGTATCTCCGCTGAGACCGCGCAATGGGCCGTGCTCGGCTACCAACTCCCAGTGGTGGCCCTGCTGCTGCCCGCCGGACGCTGGCTCGACCAGGTCGGAACTCGCCCTGCCCTGATGTTCGCAGTGGGCGGCTTCGCCCTGTGCAGCGCGGCAGCCGCGGTCTCCCCGTGGGCCGCCTGGCTGATCACCGCCCGACTGGCCCAGGGAGCCTTCGGGGCCGTCCTGTTCGTCCTGATGCCGGTGCTCGCCGCCCGTTCGGTACGACCCGAGCTGCGCGGGCGCGCGATGAGCGTGCCGGCCACCCTCGGGCCGCTCGGAGCGGTCGCCGGACCGGCGGTGGGCGGGCTGCTGCTCGACCACCTCGGCTGGCGGGCGATCTTCCTCGTCAAGCTTCCGGTCTGCGCGGCCGCCCTGCTGATCGCACGTCGGAACGCACCGGCCGGCGGGCGGCTGCGCCTGCCAGACCGGTCCTCGCTCGGGGACGCCGGCCTGGTCGGCGGCGCCATAGCGGCGCTCCTGCTGGCACTGACCCTCTCCCCGGGCTCGCCCGCCTGGCTGCTGCTGGCCGTCCCGGCCGTCCCGCTGACCGCCCTGTGGCTGAGAAGACCCGGTGGGCGGCCCGTCAGCTCGACGCTGCGGGACTCCGGCACGTACGGGGTCAACGGAGCCGTCCTCGCTCTGGCGGCGGGCTTCGCCGCGATGCGTTACGTGCTCTCCCTGCACCTGCAGCTGGACGATGCGGTGAGCGCCACCGCGACCGGGCTGACCACGCTCTGCTTCCCGCTCGGGATGGGCCTGGCCGGGCCGCTCGGCGGACGGCTCGCGGACCGCTTCGGAGCCCGGCCGCTCGCCACCGCCGGCGCCACCGTGACCGCCCTCGGCCTGCTGCTGCTCGTCCCGCTGGACGCCGGTTGGTCCCTGGCCGACGTCGCGTGGCGGTTGGCTCTGGCCGGCGTCGGCATGGGCCTGTACGGCGGGCCCGTCCAGTCGCTGGTGATGGCCGCCGTACCACCGGACCGGATCGCCACCGCGGGGTCGGCCGTCCAGCTCGCCCGCAGCCTCGGCTTCACCCTCGGGCCCGCCCTCGCCACCACCGCCTGGGGCTTGGGCGGGGCCGGCACCGGCGGCGTACGGGCCGGACTGGGACTCGCCGCGGCCGCCGCATGCGTGGCCGCACTCCTGCTCGCCGTCCCCGGCCGGCGGACCGCCGGCCTCGCACGGACCAACTGACTGCACGCCACCTCAAGGAGAGCATCCGATGTGCGGAATCACCGGCTGGGTGTCGTTCCACCAGGACGCCCGCACCCAGGCCCCGGTCATCGAGGCGATGACCGCCACCATGGCCCGCCGGGGCCCCGACGCCGACGGCGTCTGGCTCGGCGCGCACGCCGCGCTCGGCCACCGCAGGCTGTCCGTCATCGACCTCACGGGCGGCGCCCAGCCGATGACCGACCCGTCCGGTGTCGTGCTCAGCTACAGCGGCGAGGTCTACAACCACCACCAGCTGCGCGCCGAACTGCGCCGCCTCGGCCACGGGTTCCGCACCCGCAGCGACACCGAGGTGGTCCTGCGCGCCTACCAGGAGTGGGGCGAAGGCGTCGTCGACCGACTGGAGGGCATGTACGCCTTCGCGATCTGGGACGAGCGCAGCGAGCAACTCCTGCTGGTGCGCGACCGGCTCGGCGTCAAGCCGCTGTTCTGGGCGCGGATCGACGGCGGACTCGCCTTCGGCTCCGAGCCCAAGGCCTTGTTCGCGCACCCCGAACTCGAGCCCCGCGTGGACGCGGACGGCCTGCGCGAGGCGTACAGCCTGCTGTTCAACACCGGCCCGACCGTGTGGGCCGGCGTCCGCGAGGTGGAGCCGGGCGGGCTGCTCACCCTCGGCCGCGACGGCATCACCGAGCACCTGTACTGGCAGCTTCAGGCCCGCCCGCACACCGACGACCAGGACACCACCGTGGAGCGGGTCCGCTCCCTGGTCAACCGCGCCGCCCGCGCCCAGTTGGAAGCCGACGTACCGCTGTGCAGCCTGCTCTCCGGCGGTCTGGACTCCACCGTCATCACCGCTCTGATCGCCGACGAACTGCGGCACAGCGAAGGCCCGCAGGCCCGCCTACGCTCGTACGCCGTCGACTACAGCGACCAGGCCGAGCGGTTCACCGGTGACGTGCTGCGCACCGGGCACGACGCCCCGTTCGCCGCCGAGGCCGGGGAGTTCATCGGCACCGAGCACTCCACCGTCGTCCTCGACCCGTACGCCCTGCTCGATGTGGAGCACCGCAGGGCCGTGGTCGTCGCCCGGGACTCGCCGATCGGAGTCGGCGACATGGACACCTCCCTCTACCTGCTCTTCGGACGGATCCGCGAGCACTCCACCGTCGCCCTGTCCGGCGAGGCCGCCGACGAGGTGTTCGGCGGCTACCCGTGGTTCCACAACCCGAAGGCACTCACGGCGCAGGCCTTCCCCTGGCTGCTGGTCACCGGCGACAACGCCGCGATGCCGCTCCACCCGGACCTGGCCGCCACCCTGCGCATCGGCGAGTTCCGCGCCGACACCTACCGCGACGCACTCGCCGCCGTCCCCCACCTGGACGGCGAGGACCCCGTCGAGCACCGCCAGCGCGAGATGCAGCACCTGTCGCTCACCCGCTGGCTGCGCCAGCTGCTGGACCGCAAGGACCGCCTCTCCATGGCCCAGGGCCTGGAGGTCCGCGTTCCCTACTGCGACCACCGCCTCGTCGAGTACGCCTTCAACGCCCCCTGGTCGATGAAGAGCTACGACGGCCGGGAGAAGAGCCTGCTGCGCGCCGTCGGCACCGGCATCGCACCCGAGTCGGTGCTGTGGCGGCCGAAGAACCACTACCCCGCCACCCACCACGCCGACTACAACCGCGGCCTGCAGCAACTCGCCCGCCAGGCCCTCGACGCTCCGCAGGTGCGCGACATCGCCGACGAGAGCGTCATCAAGACCAGCCTCGACACCCCTGCCGACCAGCTCCAGTGGGGTCACCGCCTGCGCCTGGAGCGGGTGGTGGACCTCGCCCTGTGGCTCGACCACCACCGCCCCTCCCTCTCCCTCTAACACCCGCGTCCGCCTCCGAAGGATCACAGGCATGACCTCCCCCGAGCAGAACACGCCCTCCCCGGGCCGTTGCCCCGTCACCGGTGCCACCGCCGACGAGCCGATACCGCTGTACGGCAGCGCCTACAAGAGCGACCCGTACGACCTCTACCGCGAGATGCGCGACGCCGGCCCCGTCCACCGCGTCCGCTTCCCCTCCGGGATCGCCGCCTGGCTCGTCACCGGCTACGAGGCCGCCCACCAGGCCCTGAACGACCCCCGCCTAGGCAAGAACCACGGCCTCGGCAACGACGACTGGCGCGCCCTCGCCTCGATCATGCCCGAGCCGCAGCACTCGCAGCTCCAGGTCCACCTCCTGCACCAGGACCCGCCCAAGCACACCGACATGCGCCGCCTCGTCCTCGACGCCTTCGCACCGCGGCGCATCGAGGCCCTGCGCCCGCGCTTCCAGGAGCTCGCCGACTCCCTCATCGACGCCCTGCCCGACGAGGGCGGCGCCGACCTCGTGCAGGGCTTCGCCGCGCACTACCCCTTCCAGGTCCTCGCCGAGGTCATCGGCCTGCCGCCCGAGCTCGCCGCGCGCTTCGACCGCGACTGGGGCAAGGTCGTCCAGCCCGTAGGTCCGGCCGACCCCGGCCGACCCGTCTACGAGGGCCGGCTGCGCGGCCTTCAGACGTACATCGCCGACGTCGTCGCCCACAAGCGCGAGCACTCGGACGACGACCTCCTCAGCCGCCTGGTCGTCGCCAAGGACCGCCGGGAGCTGAGCCAGGAGGAACTCGACTCGATGATCTTCCAGCTCCTGGTCGCCGGCCAGGAGCCCGTCACCAACCAGATCAGCACCATGCTGATCGCCCTGCTCCGCCACCCCGACCAGCTGGAACGGCTGCGCGACGAGGCGGAGCTGCCGCCCCGCGCGATCGAGGAACTCCTGCGCTACGACAGCGCGTTCGAACTCACCACCTGGCGGTTCTTCGCCGAGGACAGCGACCTGCACGGCACCCGCATCCCGGCCGGCGACTCCGTGATCGTCTCCCTGTGCGCCGCCAACCGCGACCCGGGGCAGTTCCCCGACGCCGACACCCTCGACCTGGATCGCACCCCCAACGCCCACCTCGCCTTCGGCCACGGCATCCACTTCTGCCCCGGCGCCGCCCTGGCCCGCGCCGAACTGCAGATCGCCATCGGCACCCTGCTGCGGCGCCTGCCCGGGCTGCGGCCCGCGGGCGACCTCGACGAGCTGGTGTGGATCCCGGCCGTCCTCGCCCGAGGCGTCAACAGCCTGCCCGTCGCGTACGACAAGCGCATCTGACACTCCGGCACCACTGAACCACTGAGCCCGTCCGTCCGGGCGCCCCGGCACCACCTATCGCCGGGGCGCCATCCCGCCATGCCCTCGTGGAGGAGAAGCATGCCGCCCGTCGGCACCAACACACCGCCCGCCCCCGGCGTCGAACGCGCCTGCGCCGCCGTCCTGGAACTGCTCCTGCCCCACCGCCGCGCCGCCGACCCCGGCACCCCTGCACCCGTCGAGGCGTTCCCCGAACAGCTCCGCCAGCTCGCCGACTTCGTCCGCACCGGCGATCCGATCGTCTTCACCCTGCCCGGCTTCCCCTGCAAGTCCCCGAGCCCCGCCAAGGTCCTCGGCCACCTCCCGGACGAGGGTGAGCGCCTCTCCCTCACCTTCCTCAACGAGCTGTGCGAGACCGTCGGGAAGGTGTACGCACCCGGCGCGCGGATGGTGATCTGCTCGGACGGCCACATCTTCGGCGACCTGATCCACGTCCCCGACCACCACATCGACGCCTACTCCGACGAGCTGGCCGCCATGATCCGCCGTGAAGGGCTCCGCCACCTCTCGGTGTTCGACCTGCGCGACGTCCTCGGCGACCTCCCCTACGACGAGAAGCGCGCCCGGGTCCACGCGACGTACGCGCCCACCGTCGAGGAACTTCGGGCCGAGGTGAAGGCCGACGACGGCACCCTCGCCCTCTACCGCGGCATCACCCGCTTCCTCACCGAGGACACCGTGGACTTCACCGGCACCAGATCCGCCCTCCAGCGCGAGTGCAGACAGCGCGCCTACGGCGTCATCCAGCGCAGCCGCGCCTGGGGCGACCTGATCGCGGAGCGTCACCCCCGCGCTGTCCGGCTCTCCATTCACCCCCAGCCGCGCGGCGCCGCCAAGTTCGGCATCCGACTGCTGGACGCCAAAGATGCCTGGACCACACCCTGGCACTCAAGTGTCCTGCACCGGCCCGACGGCGGCTGGGAGTTGATGCGGCGCTGCGAGGCCGAGGAACTCGGCAACCTCGTCCTGCGCAACGGCCGCCCCAGCCACTTCGAGAGCGCGTAGCAATGCGGAAGTCCCGGCCCCCGTCTGTGCTGTGGGGGTCGGGACTTCCGGGTGGCCGAGTGTTCACACCGGCGAGGCCGCCTGCGCGGACGAAGAGGCGGGCTCCCTGTGGTCGAAGGCGATCAGCGGGTCGCCGGTGAGCGGATGCTCGACGATCGCGGCCCGCACGCCGAACACCTTCGCCAGCAGCTCCGGCGTCAGCACCTCACGCGGTGTGCCGGAGGCCACCACCGCGCCCTCGTGCAGCACGTGCAACCGGTCGCAGAGCGAGGCCGCCGCGTTGAGGTCGTGCAGCGAGATCAGCGTCGTGCGGCGCTGGGCCCGCAGCAGCGCGAGGAGTTCGACCTGATGCTGGACGTCGAGGTGATTGGTGGGCTCGTCGAGCACCAGCACATCGGGCTGTTGGGCGAACGCCCGGGCCAGCAGCACGCGTTGGCGCTCACCGCCGGAGAGCGCCGCGAAACCGCGCCTTCCGTACCCGTCCAGGCCGACCTGCTCCAGCGCGGCGGCGACCGCCGACCGGTCGAGATCGTCATCCCCGGCGAACGCCCGCTTGTACGGGGAGCGGCCCATCGCCACCACCTCGCGTACGGTGAACTCGAAGTCGGATCCGCGCTCCTGCGGCAGCGCCGCAATGTGCCGGGCCGTCTCGGTGGTCGTCATGGAGCGCACGTCGCGCCCCGCGAGCAGCACTCGCCCCGCCTGCGGCTTCAGATGCCGGTAGACAGTGCGCAGCAGGGTGGACTTGCCGCTGCCGTTCGGGCCGACGAGTCCGGCGATCTCGCCTTCGGCGGCGATCAGGTGGATGCCGGAGAGCACGTCGCGTCCGGCGAGCGTGACGGTGACGTCGTCGATGGTGATTCTCAACTGCGCTCCAGGCGTCGGTCCAGCAGGTAGAGCAGGACGGGGGCGCCGAGCAGCGCGGTGACGACGCCGATCGGGACCTCCTGGGTGTCCAGGGCAGTGCGGGCGACGGTGTCCACGACGACCAGCAGCACGGCGCCCGCGAGCGCGGAGACGGGCAGCAGGCGGCGGTGGTCGCCGCCGACGAGCAGACGGCAGACGTGCGGCACCAGCAGGCCGACGAAGCCGATCGCGCCGGAGACGGCGACCAGGACACCGGTGAGCAGGCTGGTGACGGCGAAGAGTTCGCGGCGCAGCCGGGTGACGTCGACGCCGAGGCCGGCTGCGGTCTCGTCTCCCATCAGCAGGGCGTTGAGGGGTCGGGCGCGGGCCTGGAGTGCGAGCAGGCCGAGCGCCACGGCGGCTGTGGGGATGGCGAGTTGGCTCCAGGTGGCACCGCCGAGGCTGCCCATGAGCCAGAACAGGATGCCGCGGGTCTGCTGCTCGTCGCCGGCTTGCAGGACGAGGAAGCTGGTGAAGCCGGAGAGGAACTGTCCGATGCCGACCCCGGCCAGCACCAGGCGCAGCGGTGAGAACCCACCGCCTCGCCGGGCCATGGCCCAGACCAGGGCGAAGGAGGCTAGCGCCCCGGCGAAGGCGGCGGCGGAGACGCCGAAGCCCAGCCCCGTGCCGATGCCGGCGCCGAGGACGGTCACGGCGACGGCGCCCAGCGAGGCGCCGGAGGAGATGCCGAGCAGGTAGGGGTCGGCGAGCGGGTTGCGGACCATGGCCTGGACGGCGGTGCCGACCAGGCCGAGACCGGCGCCGACCACGGCGGCCAGCAGGGCGCGGGGGGCGCGCAGCTGCCAGACGATCAGGTCACGGGTACCGGGCTCGGGCGTGGCGCCGGTGAGTCTGCGGCCGACGACGGTCCACACCTCGGCGATGGGGATGTCGACGGCGCCGAGCGAGACGGCGAGGGTGAGGGCGGCGACGAGAGCTGCGGTGAGTGCGGTCGCGACGAGGCCGACCCGTGCGGTGCGCGCGGGCCGGCGGTCGGTGGCCGCAGTGGCTGCGGCCGTCATCTACTGCCCGTCCTTGACCAGGTCCGGGTGGATGGTGTGGGCGATCTGCTGGACGGTGTCGGCGTTGCGGACTCCGGCGATGGTGGTCACCTCGGAGCCGACCCGCAGGAAGTGGCCGTCCTGGACGGCCTTGAGGTCCTTGGTGGCGGGGAACTCGCGCAGGAACTTCTCCGCCTCGTCGAAGGCCTTCGTGTTGTCGGCCTCGCTTCCCTTGTTGCGTACGCCGAGCTGGATCCAGTCGGGGTTCTTGGCGACCACGTCCTCCCAGGAGACGGGCTTGAAGTCCCCGTCGCAGTCGGCGAAGACGTTGCGCGCTCCGGCCAGGGTGATCACCGCGTTGGCGACCTGCTTGCCGCACACCGCCATCGGCTGCTTGGTGCCGGCGTCGAAATCGAAGAAGAAGTAGGTGGGCCGCTTGTCCGCCGGCACCCCCGCGATGGCCGTCTTCACCTCGCCGACCTTCTTCTCCATCCCGGCCACCAGGTCATCGGCCTTCGCCGAGGTGCCGGTGACCTGTCCGAGGCGCTTGATGTCCGCCTCGACCTCGGCGAGGTCCTGCTGGGGTCCCTTGAGCATCGCCGCGCACGCGGTGGAGTGCAGGAAGACGTGCTTGATGCCGGCGGCCGCGTACTCCTGGTCGGTGGGTGCCGTGCCCATTCCGCCACCCATGCCGCCCACGCTCGCGAACGTGTCGACGTACAGGTCGGCACCGGAGCCGAGCAGCTTCTCCTTGGAGATCACCATGGTGCCAAGCACCGGCACCTTCGCGGCCTGGTCGGCGATGGCGGCCGGCAGGGTGCCCTTGCCGGGTGGGAACCCGGTGCCGATCACCTTGTCCCCGGCGCCGAGTTGCAGCAGCATCTCCAGGCTGGACGCGTTGCTGGTGACGATCTTCTTCGGCGCGGCGTCGAACGTCGTCTCCTTGCCCGCGCAGTCCGTGACCTTGACGGGGAACGCGGCAGCCGCGGCCGAGGCGGCCGGCGCGGCCGGGCTCGCGTCGCCGGACTTGGCACCGCCGTCACTGCCGCAGCCCGTGGCGAGCAGGGCGACCGCGGCAGCCAGGCCGCACAACACGCGAGAACGCATGGAACTCTCCTGAGGAAATCCGAGTGCACCGGGCCCGCCACTGCGGGCCCGGACCCAGGTAGTCGTTGAGATCGCCGATCGAGTTCCCGCGAATCCGGGACTTCTCGTTTCGGCCAGCCTCGGGACCGTTCTCGCTGCCGCGTCGCGCGCCTGATGAGCGCCGTCCTCAACCCCAGCG
The DNA here is from genome assembly GCF_039533515.1 of Kitasatospora cystarginea. NCBI lineage: Bacteria > Bacillati > Actinomycetota > Actinomycetes > Kitasatosporales > Streptomycetaceae > Kitasatospora > Kitasatospora cystarginea. Next base: position 155,907 of record NZ_BAAATR010000007.1, read on the forward strand.
CTCCGCACCAAACGCACTTGTCGCCATCAAGGGATCGTCGCAACGCCGGTTGGGCGACAGGATTTCCCGCAGGACGTCCGCTGCGTTCTTCAAGGGCCATGGCACGGGCTCGCCTGCGCATCTCCGCCGGCAGCGGCTCCACCAGCAACGGCGGCACCGTCACCGGCACGTGCCCTTCCCCGTCTCGGCCTCGCGCTCGGCTCGTTTGCACAGGTCCAGGCCCCAGCAGCGCAGCACGTCCGCCGCGGTCCATGCCGCTCGGTGGTCGTCCAGGGATGCCCTGTCGGCGAGAGCGGTCAGCGTGTTCCGCACATCCCTGGGGGAAGAGGTCCAGGCCACCGTCCGGGCCGTAGATCGGGGGGAAGCCGCGCACCACGAAGGTGCTCTCAACGAGCGCGGCCGCCGGGTTGGCGACCATATCCGGCTCGAATGCCCGGGCGAGTTGGCCGAGTTCGTCCAGCGAGAGTGCCTGGGTGCCGAGGAGCGTGGTCGAGACGGCGGTCGTCGCGAAGTACCTCGCGGTGAAGGGCTCGTCGATGTCGTGCTTTGGTGTCCAGCTCGTCGAACTGGGTCGGCGGCCACTGGGAACCCGGCAGCGCGAACGATCCGGACGATGCCAGCGTCGATCCGGCGCATCCGGGCGAAGTCGCCGCCGATCCGCGCGCGGGCCGCCGTTGGCCGGCCCGGTATCGGCATCCGCGATGCTTTCGTGAGGACATCGCCGCCCGACTGCGGGACGTGTTCTCCTCTCCCGGCCGGCTCTGGACGGGCGCCGAGGCCGGTACGGAGTCTGTACCGGATATGCGGCAGAGCCGCCGGCTGTACAGACCCGGGGCGATCAGCAGCTCGGACGGGTTGGCCGTCGCGGCGGCGACCGCGGTGACCGCGTGGCCAGCGGCGGTGCGCCGGGGCGGGGTGTCGGGCTCGCGGTCGAGCCGGATCAGGGTGGCCTCCTATGGGGGCGGCTGCTCGGCGTCGCGAATGGCTTGGGCGGCGTTGATGAGTCCGATGTGGCTGAAGGCCTGCGGGAAGTTCCCGAGGGCCTCCCCTGTGACGGGATCAGCCTCCTCGGCCAGCAGGCCGAGATCGTTGGCGCAGGAAAGAGCGGTCTGGAAAACCTGCCGTGCGCGGTGGGTCCGGCCGGTCAGGGCGAGGGCGTGGGCGAGCCAGAAGGTGCAGAGCAGGAAAGCGCCCTCCCCTTCCGCGATCTCATCACCCAGGTAGCGGAGCACCAGGCCGTGCCGGTCGGTCAGGTGGGTGGCGATCGTCAGGACCGTGGACTGGATCCGATGGTCCCGCGCAGGCAGGAAGCCGACCATGGGGAGCATCAGCACGGAGGCGTCCAGTGCGTCGCCGTCGAAGGTCTGGGTGAAGGCGCCCACGGACGGGTTCCAGCCGCGTTGCTCAATAGCCTGGCGGATCTTCTCACGCACGTTCCGCCAGTGCGGGGTTCGTTCTTCGGCCCCCAGGGCTGGGGCCATGGCGATGGCACGGTCCAGGGCGACCCAGCACATCAGCTTGGAGTGTACGAAGTGCCTGTCCGGCCCGCGGATCTCCCAGATGCCCCGGTCGGGCCCGTTCCAATGGTCGGCGGCGGCTTCGGCTGCCTGGAGCAGAAAGACACGGGTTGGCGGGGCGATGCGGCCATCGGGTGGGAGAGTCTGGTGGGCGGCATCGAGCAGTTCGCCGTAGATGTCGAGCTGGCGCTGACGCCAGGCGTCGTTGCCGGTGCGCACCGGTGTGCTGTCGCGCCAGCCAGTGAGGTGGGGCAGGAGCCGTTCGCTGAGATCGCGTTCACCGCCGATGCCGTACATGATCTGCAGGTCCACGCCCCGATGGAGCTGGGTGGCGGCTGCCCGGGCGAGGAAGCCGAAGAACCTGTCCTTCTCCTTCTCGCAGGCCGCGGTGGCAAGCGCCTGCAGGGTGAAGCTGGCGTCGCGGACCCAGGTGTAGCGGTAGTCCCAGTTGCGTGTCCCGCCTACGTGCTCGGGCAGGGAGGTGGTGGGCGCGGCGACGATGGCGCCCGTGGGCGCGTACGTCAGCGCGCGTAGCACGCGTCCGCTGTGGCCCACCTCCTCCTGCCAGGGGCCGCGGTAGCCGACGTGGAGGTCGGACCAGGAACGCCAGCCTTCCCTGGTGTCGCTCAGCCGCCGTCGGATCCGCCACGGCCGCCAACACACGGGCTCCGGCTCCCAGGCCGGTCCGATGTGCAGGGCGAAACCGAGGCGGTCGCCCGTCCGCAGGGTGATCCGGCCGTGTGCGGTGGACCCACTCACCGTCAGATCGACGGAGCTGGACAGTATCAGCGTGTGCGCACCGCCGTAGGCGGCGAGCCCTCCGCGCACGGGCGAGATCACCGGGTGGATCAGCCCGAACTCGGGCCGGGGCGCGTACGTGATCTCCAGCGTCACCTGTCCCTCGACGCAGACGGCCTGCCGCAGCAGGACGCCGGGCGAGGCCGTGCCGAGCGCATGGCCGCGTTCCCGCCGTCCGAGGGCGAGCGCGTCGAGCAGCACCGCCGTTCCGCCGGGCGTACGGAAGGTGGTCTCCAGGACCATGGTCCCCTCCAGGTACCGGCGGCTCACGTCGGCCGGATCCACCGGCCGGACGGACCAGTGCCCGGCGTTCTCGTCGAGCAGCCGCGCGAAGATCGCCGGGCTGTCGAAGCGAGGCAGACAGAGCCAGTCCACCGAGCCGTCGGAGGTGACCAGGGCGGCCGAGCGGCAGTCGGACAGCAGAGCGTGGTCACCGATCGGCCGCATGCTCACCGGACACGGTTCCGGATGAGCGAGAGGAAGCGTCGTCGGCCGCTGACCCACTGGTCATCGAGCCGCAGCCCGAGCAGGTCGGCGGCCCTGCGGACGGTCGAGGCCCCCACCCGTGCCCAGGGAAACGGCGGGCCTCGGTGGCCGCGGGTGTCTTCCACCCACGCGATGCAGCGCTCGTCGCCGTCGCGCCGGTCGACCTCGATGAGCAGGACCCCGTCCGGGGCGGCGAGCTGGACGCAACGGCGCAGCAGGGCCTGTGGGTCGCCGCCGATGCCGATGTTCCCGTCGGCGAGCACCAGGGTCTGCCAGTCTCCCTCGTTCGGAAGCGGGTCGAACACCGATCGGCGCAGGGCGGCCGCGCCGACGGCGAGAGTTCGGGCGACGGCGCAGGGTGCGATGTCGATGCCGAGGGTGACGACGCCTCGGCGGGTGAGCGCCTGGGTGAGGCGGCCCGGTCCACAGCCGATGTCGAGGACGGGGCCGGTGCAGCGTTTGAGCAGGGTCTCGTCGGCCGTGCTGGGCTCCGTGTCCAGGCGGTGCAGCGTCAGTCGGGGGCGTTGCCCGTCCGCCTGCCGCAGGTACAGCGGCCCGCGGTCGGTGCGCAGGGGCTGCATGTGGGGATCGCCGGTCATTGCGGCTTCGGACGGGCGGTCCGTCGGGCGCGGCGCAGGTTGAGTGCGAAGGCGATCGCCGCCGCGCCGAACAGCACTGCGGTGATCGCCAGCCATCGGCCGAGGTAGACGTCTTCCGGCAGCCGTGTGTCGCCCTGGTAGGGGATCGACAGATTGAGGATCAGGGGAAACCACACGAGCAGCAGAACACCGGACAGGAAGGCGGGCACGCGCAGATAGTTGATCCACGGCACCACAGGAGTGCGTTCCGGGCGGTGGCGAAGCACGGACTGGGCCGAGAGGTCCGCGAGCGAGTACAGCGGGAGCAGGATCAGGTCATGGCCGATGGCCGCGCCGACGAACCAGATCGCCACCCCGAGCGGGCGCTCAGCGAACAGGCGCACCATGGCGTAGCCGGTGAGGGCGAACGAGCAGATCAGGACGAGGAGGTGCAGGGGCCCGGAGCCGTACCAGCGGACGAAGCGTGCCATGGTCAGGTCCTGAAGGTGAGTCGGTGCACCCACTTGGTGTTGTTCACGCCGGGGTTGGCGGGGACGATGATGCGGGCGGGGTATCCGTGGTCGAGTGAGAGGTCTGCGCCGTTGACGTGCAGGGCGAGCAGTGATCGGGGGTCGTGGATCTGGTTGCCCCGCAGTACCACCGAGGCGTAGGGGCCGGGTGGTTGGACGGATTCCACCAGGACGCTTCCGGCGTCGGGGTTGCCTGCCATGGCGGCGAGGTCGGTCAGCCGCAGGCCGCTCCAGTGCTGGTCGGGGGTGGACCATCCCTCCACGCAGGCGATCGGCAGTGCGGCGGCGTGCTGGGGCATCGCCAGGAGCTGCTCGCGGGTGAAGACCAGGGCCGGGCCCTGGCCGTGGACCTCCAGCCGCCAGCCCGGGCCGACATGCGCCGGGTTGATGCCGACGGCGGCGGCCGTCTTGTTGATCTGGAAGCCGTTCGGGCCGCTGCCCGGTTCGCGGTTGTGCGGCGCGAGCAGGGCGGTGCCGCGCAGCCAACCGCCGATGCTCTGTCCGGCGGTGACCACGAGAAGCAGCAGGGAGCCCGCCCCCACCATTCCCACCGCTCCGCGGCGGGTCATCGTCGGCGGCACGGGGGCGGTCGGCACCAGGCCGTCGGGGTCGGGCGGCTCGGGCCGGGTGTGGGCGAGGTCGGTGCGCAGTTCGGCGGCCAGGCCGCGGGAGCGCAGGGCGCGGCTCATCCGGCCGAGTTTGAGGCACACGTGGACGACGAAGGCGGCGATGAACACCCAGGCGCCGTAGAAGTGCAGGGTGTAGAAGGAGCCGGGGAAGACGTAGTACAGCTGGATGTTGAGGATGCCGGTGACGAATTCGAAGATGACCCCGCCGACCAGCATCAGCAGGGACAGCCGTTCCAGTCCGTGGGCGACGCTGCGGACCGGCAGCCACTCGAACAGCTTCGGGATCACCGACCACAACTTGGCCAGCAGCACCGGCACCAGGACCACGCCGAGCGTCACGTGCACGCCCTGGGTCAGCCGGTACAGCCAGTACGGATGCGTGGGCCAGTCGAAGAGGTAGAAGCCCAGCGCGCCCTTGTCCTGGGTCTGGTCGTTGAGTGCGCCAAGACCGGGGTTGTAGGCGGCGTAGGACAGGGCGCCGGTGACGAAGAGCAGCGGGATGCCGATCAGCAGCACGAGGCCGAACATGGAGGTCAGCCAGGGCCCGCGGATAGGGCTGCGCCAGAAGCCGGGACGGAACGGCCCCGGGGGCGGAGGAATCTGCTCGACCCGCCGCACGAGGGCCCGGGTACGAGCGGCCGCCTTGGCGGCCCGAGCCGCCGCGGCGGCGCGAACGCGTTCGACGCGCCGCGGCGCGTGTTTCTCGTCCGATCTCGGGCGTTGCGGGCCGCCGGAGCTTGAGGTGCCAGGAGGCCCTCCGCCACTGTCCATCGGCTGCCTCCGCTGTCCCCGGGCCGACTTTCAGAGGGGGAATCGAACCCCGCCGCGCCGTCAGTGCTGGTCAAGTCGTCAACTACAGCCTGGCACGGACCGGGTCGGCTGTCCGCGTCTGGCGAGCATGTGGGTGTCCGTTGCCAGCCGAACGGTCGAACCGGCGCTCCGCACGGCTCGACGGGTCCCCGCACGGTGGGGTCAGGGGATGTGTAGCGGGCGGTTTCGGCGTCGTAGTAGCGGTTGAGGTTGTAGTGGAGGCGGGTTTCGGGGTCGAATCACTGGCCGGGAAACCGCGGCGGGGTGTAGGTGGTGTTGTCGTGTGGCCGGGCGGAGTTACCCCAAGGGGTGGGAACGGTGCGCCAGGCGACGCTGTCGCTGGCGGGGTCCAGGAGTTCGGCGGGAGTGCCGACGAGGTCGGTGATGATGGCGAAGAACCGGCGGTCGACCGTACGCGGCGGCTTCGTCCACGTACCCGCGCTGCCGGAGCAGGTCCTGGACCGGGCGGTGCCGTCGCTGCCCGCCGCCGCCGTCGCGACCGGACTGCGCGCGCTGCTCACCGCCGCCGCCACCCACCGCACCGACCCGCGGGTCTCCGAGGGGACCGAGCACTGACGGATCACCCGGTCGGCCCAGCGCCGGTCGCGGCCGGCCGGGCACCTCCCTACCGTCGGAGGGAGCCAGGCGCGGCCGTCGGTATGCGATGCCAGCCAGGTCGTGCCGGAAGGGAGCGAACCCATGCGTCCGGTGAAGATCACAGCCATTACGGTGGCAGCGGGTGCCGTACTGGGCCTGACCACCTCGGCGGCAGTCTCGGCCAACAGCCCCACCGCCACGCCGTCGCCGACCGCCACCGCCTCGCCCACCGCCACGCCATCGCCGACCGCGTCGCCGTCGCCGACCGCCACGCCATCGGCTTCCACCTCGGCCAAGCCGAGCCTGAGGGCGGCGGCGGCACCCAGGACCGCCCGCACCGATCAGACCGTGACACTGTTGCTGCGCGGTTGCCGGAACCCCAAGAAGGGCGGAACGGCCGAGGGCGCGCCGATCAGCAAGGGCTCCAAGGAACGGGCCCCGATCGGGGTCACGAAACTGGCCCCCGGCCAGCGCGGCAGCACCCTTGTCGGCACCGCCAAGCTCACCAACGTCAAGAGCGGTGGCACCTACGACATCTCCTTCTTCTGCACATCCGACCCGAAGACGGTGGTCAAGGCCACCCTCAGGGTCAAGTAGCGCCGGTCTGACGAGCCGGTGGACCGCGCCCCTTGGGGCGAGGGCCACCGGCTCCGCCGTGTCCGTGAGTTCACGGTGACGGTGGATCAACCAGTCCGGAAGACACGGCGTTTCACCTCTCGCTCGGCACCCGCCGTAGTATTTCCGTTCCAGCAGAGCAGAAGGAGTCCTCGTGCTCATCCGCCGCATTCGGCGAAACGCGGAGCGGACGGCCTTGGCCGCCGCCGCCCTCGCCACCGTACTGGCACTGCAGTGCGGCACCGCCACCGCCACCGCCACCGCGGCGCCGGTCCAGCCGTCCGGCCCGTCCCGGTCCGCCCCCGTCGGCGACAGGGACCAGGCCGCCCGGCAGGTGCGGATCACCGAGGGCCGGGTGGCCGAGGCCGGCCGGGGCGGCAGCATCCTGTACCCCGGCGTCACCAGCTGTCTGACCGTCACCGTCCGGCTGCGGGACGGCGGGCTGGTGGGAGCGCACGCCAGTCTGTTCCAGGTGCCCGGCGCGTACCGGTCGGACCGGATCCTCCCCGCCCTGCGCCGACGGGTCGGCGAGCGGCGGGTGAGCGCAGTGGAGGTCAGGGGTGCCGTCGGCGCCTGGGACCCAAGCTACCTGACCAGGGCGATCGAGAGCTACGGCCCGGGCGAGGAGGTGCCCTACCCCACCGGGCCCGACTCCGACGGCATCGCCCGGGCCGTGGCGCAGGCGCTCGGCGAGCCGTCGGCGAAGGTCACCGTCCAGGACCTCCCCGACGGGGACATCACGGTCCGCTGACCCGCACCTCCGTACCGGCCCGCTCCGCGCGGCCTTCCCCGGTCGTCACCGATCTGCGGGCCGGTCCCGCTCCTCGTCTCGGACCGGGTGCGGTACGAAGGTGCCCGCGTTCTCGTCGACCAGCAGTGGTCGTCCGATCTGCGGTGCGGCGCGCTGCGGGCAGGCGGGGCGTTCGCAGACCCGGCAGCCGAGGCCGATCGGGGTGGCCGCCGACTCGTCGTCGAGGTCGCGGCCGGCGGAGTACACCAGCCGTTCGCGCAGCCCAAGGATTGATGTCCTGTTGCGCCGCGATTGGCGGGCGCGCCGCGTCCGGTCGCCCGAGGAACAGGATCCGTAGCTCACGCGTCGGCCTCTCCGGCCTGGTTCCGGAGAGGCCGACGGCCACGGCCTCGACCGTCCGAGGCATGTGGCCGGCATGGAGCGCCATGCCGAGCGTGAGCAGGGCGCCCGCGCCCAGGCCCTGCACCGCACGGGAGACGATCAGCGCCGTCATGGACCCCGACAGACCGCAGGCGAGCGAGCCGAGCAGGAACAGGGTGAGCCCGGTGAGCAGCAGTCGGCGCCGCCCCTGCAGATCGGAGAGCCGGCCGTAGATCGGCACACCGACCGAGGAGGTGAGCAGGTACGCGGTGACCAGCCAGACGTACCAGGAGTCGCCGCCACCGATCTGTCGAACGATCCGTGGCAGGGCGGTGCCGACCACGGTGCCGTCCAGCATGGCCAGGAAGGCGCAGCCCAGTAAGGAGAGGGTGATCAACCGGCGGCGGGCGGGCGCCAGCTCGCCGTAGGGATCGGGTGTGGTCATCGGGCCTTCCCGGTGGTGGGGGCGGGCGTGGTGAGCGCGCCGTGCAGGAAGAGGTCGACGAGTTCCTCGGCGGTCAGCGGGGGATGCGTGACCGCGCGGCCGGTGGACATCAGGAGCAGCTGGAAGGCGTTGGCGAGCCGTTCCGGGCTCAGGCGCAGGGTGTCCCGGTCCGGTTCGAACAGCGCGGCCAGGGCGGCGCGCGGCCCGGCCAGCGCCGCCGAACGGTCCGGCGGGGCCTCGCCCGGCTTGCCGGGCGGCATGGTGCGTTCGAAGCGTCCGGCCGCGGCCAGGGCGCCGGCAACGGTCGCGATCCGGGCCATGTGGCCGTGCATCACCTCGGCGGCCTCGATGAGTCGGGCGGCGAGCGGCTGGTCGAGCGGGATCGCCGCCAGGTGGGCGACGGCCTCATCGGACCGCAGGGCTTCGGCCATGCAAGCGGCGAGCAGTGCGTCCTTGTCGGCGAAGACCCGGAAGATCGTCCCCTCGCCGATGCCGGCAGCACGGGCGATCTTCGCCGTGGTCACGGAGGCCCCGTACTCGATCACGAGGGGCAGGGCGGCGGCGACGATCATCGCGCGGCGCTGGTCGGGCTCCATCGCGGGTGCGCGACGCCGGGGAGACGGCTTGTTCGAAGGTGTCTCTGTCATGCTTCGAATGTACGGAGTGAGCACTCACTCCGTCAATGGGATTTGTAGGGACAGCGGCACCGGGCCGGCCCGGCCATCCCAGACGGACCCTCAACGGGGCCTCTTGGGAGCAGAGTTGAAGCCACTGCCGTTGCAGGCGACTTGGCGCGCACCCGATCAGGCGGGGCTCGGGGCAGAACACCGCCGGCTGCCGGACTCGGCTGCCGCAGCCGACCTCCGCCGTCGCTGCCCGGGCATCAATTCGCAAGTCAGGAAAGGTAATTGATTCGACCTGAACCAGACCCCCGCCCCGCCGGGGCCACACCGCCTTGCTGCCCGAGCACCGGTCCCCCGGGGCCCACGCAGCGCCCGGGACTGACCGGCATGCTCACGGCAGATGTCCGGAATTCATCTTTGCCCTCGACTCCGGGCTCGGTGAGGATTCCGGGGATGGCTTGGCAAGTCCCGTCGACTGGCACCGGTGTGCACCAGGGCAGGAGGACTTCCGTGGCTCCAGCATCGAGGCCCACCCCGCGAACACCGGCACGGCCGGATTCCACCCCGTGCGTCTGCCCCACCGCGGCAACCTGCGCTGCCACCGGAGCGTCGTCCGGGACCGGCCGAGAAGCCGCACGGACCGCCGCCACGAACACATCCGTCCGCACTCCCACTGGCCGTCCCCGCGACCAACTCCCGCCCGCCGTAAGGCTGACCACGTCTGCCCAGGAGAGTGATGCTCACCGCCCCGCCGCCCCGCCATCGTCCCGCTCACACCGCCGCTGCCTGCCTGGTGCTGCACGACGGCCGGCTGCTGCTGCACGACGCCCGCACCGGGCGGGAGACCGAAGCCGAAGCCGAACTGCCGTCGGCCGTCGTCGAGTCAGGGAGCTCCTTCCGCCGGGCCGCGTCCGCCGCGCTGGCGGGCAGGACCCGGTTACGCGCCCCCGCCGAGCACCTCGTCTATCTCGCCGAGCTGTACGCCGAAGGCAACCGCCGCACCGGGGCACCGGCCCGCAACCTGCGGGTGTTCGGCTGGCGGCTCCCCGACCGGGTGGCCGCCGCCGGTGCCGCTCCGGCCGGCTACCGCTGGGTGCCGCTGGACCGGCTCGGCGAGCTCGGCCTCGACCCCGCCGCCTTCGGCCGGCTGCGGTCGCTGGGCACCCGGCTGGCCACCATGGCGGAGGAGCGCCCGCCACCGGCCGCGATCGAGCGCTCGGCGCACCGGCTCATCGGCCCGGTACCCCTGCTGGCCCGCCCCGAGGCTCCGGCCGCCGTGGTCGTCCTCGGGCCGCCCGCGGTCGGCAAGAGCACCCTGCTCGGCCGCTGTGCGGCAGCGGACGGCCGGATCGAGCACGTGCCCGACGTCGTCCCGGTCAACCGGGGCCCGGGACGGGACGACCACCTCACCCGCTATCTGCTCGGAGACAGTTCGGCAGCGTTCTTCTGCCAGTTGGAGACACTGCTGCTGCGCGTCCTGCAGAACCTCAGGACGGGCCAGACCGGGATCCTCGACCAGGACGTGCACAGCTCGCTCGCCTACGCGAAGGCGCTGTACCTCAACGGCGATCTCACCGTCCAGGAGTACGAGGCCTACTACCGCTACCACCATCTGGTCACCGCCATGCTGCCGCCGCCGACCGCCGTGGTGCACCTGACGGCCCGCACCGAGGTGCTCATGCGGCGGCTGCGCCGTCGCGACCGCAGGCTCGAACGATCCTTCACCAGCCGGTACGTCGCGCTCGTCGCTCAGTGCTTCGAGGACGTGGCGGAGGACTTGGCGGCGCGGATACCCGTCCACCGCATCGACGCCTCGGAACTCGGCCCGCAGGAGGTGCTCGACCGGTTCCGCCGCCTACTGCCCGAGCAGCACCCACCGCTTCCCGGGGAGTCACCCGAGTGACCGTTCCGGCGAGCCGAGAACTCCGGACGGCTGCGCCGGGTCCATGAACACCGGCCCCCTGGGGCCGGGTCGCGCCGACCAACTCGTCAGCCCCCGCCCGCCAGGGACGGTTCGCCGCCTGCCCGTCCCGGCCCGGCGTCCCTGCGGCCCGGGCAGGCGTCACCCCCCCGTGCGAACCCGGCCGGTCGGGCCCACCCGTACGCCCCACCACGTTCCGGGGCACCGTCGCCGCCATCTCAGCCGCACCCACCGCCGCAGCCGTCTCCCGCACCCACCGCCGGAGCCGCCACCGCCCCACCGTCCGGCGGACGTCCGCGGGCGGGATTGCGCCCAGCGGGTGACGATGGACACGCAGTGTCCCGAAGCTGAGATAGGCAGGTGCGGGCCATGAGCTCCTCATCCGACTTCCCGTCCGGTACCGACCCGCGTGACGTCCGGCCGCAGAACGCGAACGAGACTCCCGGTACCGGCCCGTTACCGGGCGCGGGCAGGGGCGCGAGTACGGGCGTGGGCGCCGCGGAGCACGACCTCACCCCTGTCGGCGGCACACTGAACGCACTGGCCAACGCCACCTGGCAGGTGATGCTGACCGCTGGTGTGGCAGCCGTCGCGCTCGGCGTGTGCGTCCTGGCGTGGCCGGGTGCCACGCTGTTCGTGGTCGGCATCCTGTTCGGCGTCTACCTGCTGGTCAGCGGTGTGTTCCAGCTGACCGCCGCGTTCGGCCACCATGTGCCGGGCCATCTGCGCGCCCTGCACTTCGTCAGCGGCGCGCTGTTCCTGCTGTTGGGGCTGATCTGCTTCCGCGGCGCGGCGGAGACGATCCTGCTGCTCGCGCTCTGGATCGGCTTCGGCTGGCTGCTGCGCGGGATCATGCTGTCCGCAGCGGCGATCTCCACTCCGGCGATGCCGGCCCGAGGCTGGCAGGTCTTCCTCGGCGTGGTGACCACGATCGCGGGAATCGTGCTGATCGTCTCGCCGTTCCGCTCGATCGCGGCGCTCACCCTGGTGGCGGGTGTCTGGCTGATCGTCCTGGGGCTGATGGAGATCATCCACGCCATCCAACTGCGCTCCCGGACCAAGATGCTGACCGCCGGCGTGCCGGGTGGCGGAACTCCCGGGCTGGGTACGCGTCCGCACCCGCAGACCTAGCAGTGTCGGATGCTCACACCCGCTGACGCAGTGCCGGGTGCCGCCTCGCCCGACCGCGTTGAGGCGGCACCCGGAGCGGGAACAACGAAGGAATGCCAACTCCGCGCGAAACGGTGATCCGAACCGTCCGACGCCGGCTCAGGGAGCCCGTCGTCGTACTGACGGTGCGTGCGACGGTGGCGGCCACGATCTCGTACGCGGTCGCGGTCCGCCTGAGCAGCGAACCGGCTCCGCTGACCGCACCGCTGACCGCCCTGCTCGTGGTTCAGGTCACCCTCTACTCCACCCTGACCACGAGCATCCGCCGGGTGAACTCGGTGGTGGTCGGAGTGCTGATCGCCATCGGCTTCAGCTCCGTGATGGGGCTGTCCTGGTGGAGCCTGGGGCTGATCATCCTGGCCTCCCTGACCATCGGGCACTTCGTGCGGGTCGACGAGTTCGTCCAGGAGGTCGCGATCAGCGCCATGCTGATCCTCGGGGTCACCCGGCTGGCCTCGCAGGCCTGGGACCGGGTGCTGGAGACCCTGATCGGAGCCGGGGTCGGCCTGCTGTTCAACTTCGTGTTCGCGCCCCCGGTATGGGTGGACACGGCGGGCGAGTCGATCGAGGACCTGGCCCGTAGGTCCCGCCATCTGCTGGTGCGGATCTCCGAGGAGCTCAGCGGTCCCACAGCGGTCGAGCGCGCGACCGCACGGCTGCACGAGGCCCGCCGGCTCGACCAGGCCATCGCCGACGTGGACGCCGCGCTGCGCCAGGCGGAGGACAGTCTGCGACTGAACCCGAGGATCAAGGAGGGTCTGCTCTCCCGGCTGGTACTGCGCACCGGGCTGGACACCCTGGAGATCTGCGTGGTCGTGGTGCGGGTGATGGCGCGTTCGCTCACCGACCTGGCCAAGCGCCGCGAGCGGGACGAGGACCTCTTCCCACCGCCGGTGGCACTCGCCCTGGAGGAGCTGCTGGTGCACGTCGGCGGGGCACTGGTGAGCTTCGCCGTCCTGGTGACGACCCAGGTGAGCCACAGCGCCGAGGAGGCGGAGGGACGGCTCGCCGCCGAGCTCTCCGCCGCCCGGGTCAGCCGGGACACCGTGGCCCACATGCTGCTGCGGCAGGTCCAGGAGCACCCGCACGCCTGGCAGCTGCACGGTTCACTGCTGGCCGAGATCGACCGGATCCTGGACGAACTGGACCTGGAACACCGTTCGCGGCGCCTGATGGAGGAACTGGACCGGGCCGCAGTGGCCAACCGCGAGCGGTTCGAGTGGTTGGAGAGGCTGCGCAGCCTCGCCCGCGGGGAGCGGGGCTGAGCACCAGGCCAGTCGGCCGGCGATCCCGGTCCTCAGGGTCCTCAGGCGGCCGCTCGGAGACCACGCCCCCGGTCCTCTGACGGCCTGCTGGGAGGCTGCCGGCCCGACCCTTCAGGCCGCCTGCTGGGAGGCCGCGGCCTCCGGTCGCAGATCGCCGAGGGCGAGCGGGTGCGCGGGGGCGTCGGGCAGGACGATCCGGCGGGTCCGCCGGAGATCCGGTCCGACGTGCAGCAGCTCACCGGAGGCCATCAGGCGCCAGTCGGGGTTCTCGTCCATGCGTTCGCTGGCCACCACCACGGTGTCCGCCGCACGGAGGTCCTCGGAGTGCACGCGCATCCGGCCGGCGGTACCGCTGTGGTCCAGGTGTCGGTTGCCATGCTGTCCGCCGGCGGTCCGGTGCAGCTCGTACAGCTCGTGGGTGTCGGGGTATCGCAGCGCCCAGAGTTCGGTGGGCGTGGTGAGGACCAGGTTGAGCGCGTACAGCGGCAGGTTCCCGGCGATCCAGCGGACCGCCTGCGTGATTCCGGCGGTGATGTCACCGCCGTTCGCCCTGATCTCACGGGTGATCAACGCGAAGACCCGCTCGGAGTCGGTGTCACCGAGGACCAGTGAGCGGTCCTCGCCGAGCCGCTCGTCCAGCCGGTCCAGACCACCGACCACGCCGTTGTGCGCCAACAGCCGCCCGTCCTGCTCGAACGGGTGGGTGTTGCTCGCCAGCAGGCCACCGGTGGAGGCGAAGCGGATGTGGGCGACGAAGGTCGTGGACTCCACCTCCCTCGCCTCCTCTGCGAAGGCGCGGTCCTCGTAGGCGGCGATGGGTTGCTTGTCCACCCGTGGGGTGCCGTCGGCATCGAAGTAGCCCAGGCCGGTCCCGTCGGGGTCGCGGTGGCTCTGGGTGCTCAGGCTGTCGGGAGCGTCCAGCAGCCAGAAGGTGGCGCGGGTGCGCCTCGGGCTGCTGCTCAGGCCGAACAGACGGCACATCTGGTCATCCTCCGCTGGGGGTCGGGCCCACAGCGGTTCCCACGACGACGGCCCGCCACTCCCGACCGCGCGCCTTCACACCCGGACAGTCGCACGACCATGCACCTCTCGCATGTTCGCCTGATCTGGCGGCCAAGCGTCAACTTCCGCTGTTTTCTCGCTCGTTACGCCCACCGGTTCGGCTTGTCGGGCGTAGTTCGGGTCGCTGCCAACAGCCGACTCGACCGCACGCGAACCTGTCCGTCGGCAGCGTCGACCGGCGCCCGGCCGTGGCTCAACACGATCCCAGCGCCCCTCCCCCACCCGTGCGCCGCGCGGTTCCCGAAGCAGACGCGCGCTGGGAGCATGTACTCCCCCGGTGCGCGGCGAGCAGGGTGGCGCGCCGGGCCGCGTATCCGGCGCGCATGCGGCGCAGGTGGCGGTCGAAGCGGCCGGACTCGATCAGCCTGGCCAGGGCGAGCTGGTCGAGCGTGGGTGTGCGGCGGTCGCTCAGGTGCTTCTGCTCGGTGAGCGGTTCGGCGAGAACCGGCGGGCAGAGCATCCAGCCGATCCGCAGGGCGGGGGCGAGTGACTTGCTGATGGTGCCGAGGAAGATGACCCGGTCGGGCGCCAGGCCCTGGAGCGCACCGACGGGTTCGCGGTCGTACCGGAACTCGGCGTCGTAGTCGTCCTCGATGACGATCGCGTCGCGGTCCCTGACCCAGTCGAGCAGCGCCAGTCGCGGCTGCAGGGCAAGAGCGACGCCGGTCGGCCACTGGTGGGCAGGGGTGGCCACGACGGCGCGGGCGCGCGCCCCTCACGCGTCGCCCAGAGCCAGTCCTGGAGCAGGAAGGCGCCCAAGTCCGGTACGCCCCAGCGGAAGTCGGCCACCAGGCGCGGGGCCGCGCCGGACGGCCGGGCCGAAGCGGGCGGAATCGCGGACCCGGCCGCGACCCGGGTGGCGGAGCCGGGGTGGGTCACCAAATAGCCCTCGGCCTGGAGTTGGGCATAGCACTCCTGCACCAGGCCGCGCGAGAGCCCGAGCGTGCGGGCGAGCTCGCGGGAGGACGGCAGCCGTTCGCCGACCTGCAGCCGCCCCATGCGGATCGCGTCCCGTACCCCGTGCTCCAGTTGAGCGCGCAGGGGCCGGCCGCTGGTCCGATCGACGACCAGCAGCAGCTCGGGCGAGGAACCGGACCACTCCAACGGCGCGGAACTGGAGCTTACCGGCGATCCACCCGGCCGCTTAGCGTCTTTGCGTGACCGACACCCTCGACTCGACTCCCCCGGCTCTCGCGCCGCGCCCGCCCCTGGTGACGCGGCCGCTCCTGCTGCGCTTCGTCTTTGTTCTGGGCGCCTCGACCAGCTTCTACCTGCTGCTGTCGGTCGTCCCCGGCTACGCCGCCGACCGGAGCGGGGCGGCGGAACGGCGGGCCTCGCCACCGGCGCACTGATGGCGACGGTCGCGGGCGAGCTCGCGACGCCGGCCCTGAGGCGAACACGGCATCACGCTCGTGTGCACAGGGCTGCGGCTCTTCCACCACTGACCCTCCGACCGCAACCAAGAAGGAAGATGGAGATCACATGCAGCACGTCGTCCGTCCCCACGGAAGTCCACCCGTCAACGGCTACAGCCACGCAGTGGTGTTCACCGGACCGATGGTCGCAGTCTCCGCCCAGGTTCCCGTGGACGCCGAAGGCAGAACCGTCGGCGAATCGGACCCCGCCGCCCAGATTCGACAGGTCTTCACGAACCTGGCCACCGCACTGCAGGCGGCCGGCACTCAACTGCAAGACGTGGTCAAGTTGACCGTCTATCTGACCGATCTGGCCGACCTGGACGACTTTCGCAGGATCCGTGACGAGCATCTGGATCCTGCCCGCCCGCCGGCCTGTTCGTTGGTGCAGGTCGCTGGACTCGTCCACCCGTGCTTCCGCATCGAGATCGACGCCCTCGCCGTCCTGCCTGCCAGCGCGTGAGAACGCAGGCCGCAGCGATCCACCTGCCACCCTCGACCGGCGGTAGCGGTCGAGGGTGGCATCTTCGTCAGGCGGTGCGTCTTCACGACCGAGCACCGTGTCGGTCTGGAAAGCCACGAGGCCGGGCGAGCGCGGCGATCAGGCCCGCCACGCCAGGGTGTGGGGAGGGTGTTCCGCAGTCAGGCGCGGGAGCGGGTCTGCAGGAAGCTGACGCCGGGAGGTTCTTGAGCGCCCGCTCCAGGTTCTGGGAAGCCTTCCATGGCCTTCGCCCTTCAAACACAGGCTCGGCTCCTCCTTGGCCCGCCCCTCCCGGGGCGGGGGTTAAATGACGGAGCTGCAGGCTTCACTTGATATTGCGGACTGGCCGGTCGCACGCCCCCGAAGGACGCTCGTCACTCCACTTCGACGCCGCCCTCTCGAACGACGCCGGGAGTCAGCTACCGGGGACCCTGGCGTCTCCCCAGACCGGACTCACACCGGCTGGCTGCCCTGAGCTTGACGCCCGGTTACATCAGAACCTCCTCTCACCCGCTCGAATGCCCGAGCTGCTGGACGTACGCTTGACGTTTATCCGTTTGTGCTGGTTCGCCGGGGTCTGCTGCCAGGACCCCACCCTGTTCTGGGACGGCGAGGGTCACGGTGTAGTCGAAGCCGCCGCCGTTCTTCACGTCCACGGCCAGTGGCTGCAACGCCGCAGAGGGATTGGCGGGTCCAGAGCGGCAGCCGCCCCGGGATAGTGCGCCAAGATGATGGCTGCGGCATGCGTGCGGTGTTCGGCGTCACTCGTGGCGTAGTTCCGGGCCTGCAGGATGAGCGCCGTCAGCGCCGCGGCTACCAGCAGCACCACGACGACGAGCAGCCACAGGAACACCTGCCCGGCGACACTGCGCACCCTCAGCCGCGAGCACAGCCCGTCCCGGGCGGACCGGCGTTCCCTCGGTCCACCCGGTTTCGTGTCAAGGGCATGGCTTTCCACTCTGTGCATCCAGCCCCACCCCCGCGCATCCGGGTCGTGACTCCTCCACGCTGCCACTCCGCGTGGAGATGTGGATGCCTGAGCCGACGGAGGGCTGGACAGTCCGCCAGGCAGGTCAGCACCCCTGGAGCCGGCGGCCGCCTACACCAGCCGGTCGCCGTAGTACTTCGGATCTCTCGCGAACCCAGACACGCGCCACGGTGTCCCACCGCCGGACCGGCCGGGACGGCTCGCCGTCGAAGCGCTCCACTCGGGAGGCTGTGCACGAACGCGGCGTCCAACTCGCCCAGCCGGTCCGCGATTCGCGGAGGCAGGCCCTGGCGCGGTTTCAGCAGCGCGGACAGCGCGGCCTGGTCGCTGCCGAGGACGCCGCTGAGCGCGGCCTCGCGCAGGGCGACGGCCGCAGCCGAAATGCAACTTCACAGCCGCGGGCCAGGCCGGTGTCGGGGCAGACTACGCGCGGCGAGAGCACCTTCCCGGGCCCCGGGGCGGCGGCGGGTGACGAACACCGGTCCGCGGGTGCGGCCCCGGATCATGAGTGCCAACCGCCACAGGGCGCGGGGGTCCGCCCCGCGGGCAAGCGTGTGCCGGATCCGGCCGAGGGCCGGGCGCCCGGCCAGGACCGCCCGGAACCGCCGGTATTCGCGCAGTGCGCACAGGAGCCGCAGTTCGCCCATGCCGGGCGCGAGCGGGGTCGGCTGGCCGAGTTGGCGGGCACGGTGGGTGTCGAGGAGGTACTGCTGGGTGACGCTCATGGGGGGATCGCATTCTCGGGACGTGGATGTTCGGGCTCCGCGGCTGCCCCGGTGGTCCCCATCCTGCGCCGGTGCGGCACGGAAAGTCGCGCCGATTGACGGCTGCCGTCAAACGACGACGGCGTTGCCGGTGGGCGGGTGCAGCATGGATGCATGAGCGTGCGCATCGACATCGCGGGCTTGCGGCCTGGTGACCTTCACCTGGGGCGGCTTTGGGACGGTGCCGGTCCTACTGGGCTGCCACAGCAGTGAAAGCCGGCAGCAGGTGCTGGGACTCCTCGCATCCGGTGTGCGGGGGCTCGCACGCCACGTGCGAACAGTCCCCGCCGGCCTTGCCCCTCATGACCGGGCACCGCACGCTGACATGTGCCCCGGTGCGCTCCCTGCTTTGTATGGCTCCAAGTCGGTACCTCTCAGGCCGGGCGGTTCGCCCCTACCTGAACCGCAGCGGCGTGTCACAGCGGGTGAACGGCAAGCCGTTCCTCGCCCCGGGCGTGGCCAGCGTGCCGGCCTAGCGGACCGCAGGGACGGACAGTCGAAGGCCGGCCCCCGCCACACGCGGGGGCCGGCCTTCGTCGTGCTCAGTGCGTGGCGCGCACCGCCGAGATCAGTCCGCCGGCGCCCTCGTCCTGCTGCGACGGGGTGAGCACCGGACGCCCGTAGGCCTCGGCGCGCTCACGCAGGGTGAAGGTCTCCGCCTCCCAGCCGAGGCCGTCCAGCCAGCCGACCGGGTCCTCCGGCATCTCCCAGACCCACATCGACGCTGCCGATCCCGGAGCGGCGTCCCCGCGGAAGCGTTCGACCACACCGCGCGAGCCCAGAGTCAGGCCCATCCTGCTGCCTGCAGCGGACAGCGCGCCGACCCGTTCGAGCAGCGACTGCACCGCGTCCTCGGGCAGATAGATCAGCAGTCCCTCGGCGATCCACACCGTCGGCTGCGCCGGATCGTGCCCGGCCGCGGCCAGGGCGCCGGGCCAGTCCTCGCGCAGGTCGACCGGGACGGTGATCCGCTCGCAGCGCGGAACGGCCCGCTCCTGACGCAGCACCGAGGCCTTGAAGCCCAGCGGTTCGGCCGTATCGACCTCGAACAGCCGGGTCCCCGCAGGCCAGTCCATCCGGAAGGCCCTGCTGTCCATCCCGGCTCCGAGCAGTACGACCTGCCGGATGCCGGACGCGACCGCCCGGTCCAGCAGGTCGTCCAGGAACTTCGTCCGGATGACGATCGAGAAGGCCACACCGAGCCAGCGGCGCCGCGCCGCCTCGTCCGCGCGCGGGGGCGGCGGCGTCCCGGGGCCTCTCCCTCCGGCCGTGGCGAAGGCCAGCGCCAGCGGGTCCCGGAACAGTGGCTGCTCGCGTGCCGTCTCCATCGCCCTCACCCGGGCCACGCCCACGGCTGTGGCCCACACCCCGGACGGCTCGACCCGTCCCTCCGCATCAGTCATGCCTTCAGGCTAGCCAGGCCACCGGGGCGTCACACCGGTGCGGTGGGAAACAGCGCTCCGCCGGCCAGGTCCAGCCTGGTGGCGACGACGTCCTCGGGCGGGGGTGAGGTCCAAGTGCCAGTCGCCGAAGCGGTGTACGGTGCGCGTGATCAGCGGGCTGACGGTGGCCAGGTCGTCGGGGTCCACGAGATGGCCCTCGGCGGCGAGGGCGGTGGCGGCATCGGTAATGTCCAGCGCATCTCGAAGCTGACCGGGCAGCCCCGCTGCGGCCGTTGCGACCAGCGCGAGGTGCACTGCACCGTCTGCGGACGCTTCCGCGACATCCACTCCGGCACCGCCGATGCCCCCGTCTGCGGCCCCTGCACGAAGCCGGACACCGAACTCTGGCGCCCCTGCCCGATCTGCGGCGAGGCCGAACGGCTCACCACACCCGGCCCCTGCCGCCGCTGCACGCTCAAGCAGCGGCTCAACGGCCTCCTCACCGACGACACGGGCGCCGTTCCGCCGAAGCTGCAGGCCCTCCATGACGCCCTGGCCGACACCCGGCGGACGGCGACAGCCATGAGCTGGCTCTCGAAAGACATCGTCTCCGCCGTCCTGTCCGACCTGGCCTCCGGCCGGCGTCCCCTGACCCACGAGGCCCTGGACGACCTCCCCGACAGCAAGGTCGTCGAGCACATCCGCAGCGTCCTCGTGGCCGCTGGCGCTCTGCCGCCCCGCGACGAGCAGATGGTCCGCCTCGAACGGCACGTGAAGGACCTCGTCGCCTCCCACGCCACCCCCGAGGGTCGGCAGATCCTGCACCGCTACACGACCGGCGGCGGGGCCGGCGGTGGTGCCCCGCCGCCGCGACGGGCGCTCGCTGCCCCCGGCGTGATGGCCTACGTCCTGCCGGCGGGCAGGTGCAAGCCGCCCGCCACCTGCCCGGACTGCTTCGGCTGGGGCGTGCTGCCCGGCCGCACCTGCAGCGCGTGCCAGAGCTTCCGCCGCACCGAGGAACCGGCCGAGTGCAGCGGATGCCGGCGACTCGTGCGGTTGAAGAAGGGCTACTGCCGTCTGTGCTGGCGCCGTTTCAGCACGGGGCCAGTAGCGACAGCAGGCCGATCTCGGTTCCCGGATCACCGCCGGGGACCAGGCCGGCCGCTCACGGTCGACGGCGGCCTCGATCACGTACTGCTTCAGGGCGTCGAACGAGGTGAACCAGGGCATCGGGGCGCGCTTCTCGGCGTCGTCCTGGCTGCCCTCCACAGCCGTACCGGGGTGTCGTCGGCCTGCGCGGGCCCGACGCCGAGATCCTGGCGGACACCTGTGACAATCGCCGACGGGGAGACCTGACGCACCGACAGCGGACGGGAGCGGTCCGGATGACCGACGAGGAGAAGAGCCCGGTCCCGCCGGGTGACGACGAGCCGCTGTCGCGGTTCGGCTACCGGCAGCAGCTGCGCAGGACCCTGCGGCTGCGAGACCTGGTGGTCTACGGCCTGGTGTTCATGGTGCCGATCGCACCGTTCGCGATCTTCGGCATCGTGTTCGACATCTCCCGGGGCATGGTGGCGCTCACCTACGTCCTCGGACTGGTGGCCATGCTCTTCACCGCCGTCAGCTACCGCGAGATGTCCCGTGCCTTCCCGATCGCCGGCTCCGTCTACTCCTACGCGGCACGCGGACTGCGCCCATGGGCCGGATTCCTCGCCGGCTGGGGCGTGCTGCTCGACTACCTGCTGGTGCCGACACTGCTCTACGTCACGGGCGCCGTGGCGCTGCAGTCGGTGGTGCCCGGTGTGCCGCAGCGCGGGTGGATCGTGTTCTTCGTCGTGTTCAACACCGCGGTGAACCTGCTCGGGATCCGGACCACGGCCCGGATGAACCGGCTCTTCCTGGTCGGCGAACTGGCCGTGCTGACCGCGTTCCTGGTACTGGCGACCGTCGCCGTCGTACGGGGAACCGGCGGCGCGCACTGGAGCCTGGCACCGTTCTACAACCCGGAGGTCTTCTCCGTCGGGCTGGTGTTCTCCGCGCTGTCCGTGGCGGTGCTGTCCTTCCTCGGCTTCGACGCGATCTCCACCCTCGCGGAGGAGGTCAGGGGCGGGAGCAGGATCGTCGGACGGGCCACAGTGCTGTCGCTGTGCCTGGTCGCGGCGCTCTTCGTGGCGCAGACCTACCTGGCGGCGCTGCTGCTGCCCGGCCGCACCGGGCTGCCGGGCGAGGCCGCGCGCAACACCGCGTTCTACGACCTCGCGCGGACCGTCGGCGGCGCCGCCTTCAAGCCGGTCGTGGCGGTCGCCAGCGCACTGGCCGCGGCGGTTGCCAACTCGCTGGTGGCGCAGGCCGCCACGTCCAGACTGCTGTTCTCGATGGCGCGCGACGGTCGGCTGCCGCGCTTCCTGGCCCATGTCGACCAGCGGCGCCAGGTGCCCGACCGGGCCGTGCTGCTGGTGGCGGCGGTCAGTCTGGGACTGGGACTCGCCCTGGTCGGCAGGGTCGGCCTGCTGGCCTCGCTGGTGAACTTCGGTGCCCTGTTCGCCTTCCTGATGCTGCACCTGTCGGTGGTGTCCCACTTCATCGTGCACGGCCGGCAGCGCAGTTACGGCACGCACTTGGTCGTCCCGGTGACCGGTTTCGTGATCATCGCCTATGTGCTCTACCGCGCGGATGTCCATGCCCGGATCGCCGGAGTGTGCTGGCTGGCGCTCGGCGCCGCGATCCTGGCCGTCCGCCGGCTGACCGGCCGTCCGACCGGCCTGCGGCCGGACGCCTGAGCACCGGGTGGGCCGGCCCGCCGGTCCGCGGTGGTCAGCCGCCGAGTGTCCGCTGCAGCAGCTTCTTGTCGGGCTTGCCCACGGACGTCAGCGGGATGGCCGGGACCAGGTGGACGGCCTCCGGCGCGTAGATGCGGCCCTTGCGGGCGGTGACGAACTCGCGCAGCCGGTCCGGATCGGGGTGGTGGCCCGGGGCGGCGACCACGGCGGCGTGGACGTGTTCGGTCGAGTCGTCGGCACGGACGCCGAAGACCGCGCACTGGGCGACGGCCGGGTGGGCGAGCAGCAGTTCCTCGACTTCGGCCGGGTAGACGTGGCCCCCCACCACGATGATCATGTCCTTGCGGCGGTCGACGATGAAGAGGTGGCCCTCGTCGTCGAGGTAGCCGATGTCCCCGGTCCGGACCCAGCCGTCGTGCACCACCTCGGCGGTGAGTTCGGGTTGCTTCCAGTAGCCGCTCATGACGCCTGGCGAGCTGACGTGGATCTCGCCCTCCTGCCCCGGGGGCAGCGGCTCGCCGTCGTCATCCCGGATCTCGATCTCCACGCCCGGTAGCGGGCGGCCGACGGTGATCTGCCCGCCCCGCCCGGTCACCGAGTGCTCGTCCGGACCGACCTCGGTGATCCCCAGCGCCTCCGTCTGGCCGTACAAGCCGTGGAGCACGGGTCCGAAGGCCTCGGCCGCCTGCCCGAGGCGCGCCGGGGACGCCGGGCAGCCGCCGTAGCTGATCCGGCACAGACTGGACAGATCGGTGTCGGGCCGGGCCGGGTGGTCGAGCAGCCGGTAGAGCAGCGGCGGCAGCACCCACAGATGGGTGATCCGTTCACGCTCGATCGCGGCGAGCACGTCACCCGGATCGAAGGCCCACCGCAGGACCACCGACCCACCCTGGAACAGCGTCATGTCGGCGAGCACACCCGCGAGATGGCCGATCGCGGTACACGCCAGGAAGCGGGGTGGGTCGCCCGCTCCGGTGAGCGGCATGGCGATGTTGCGCCGGTACGGGCCGTGGGCCATCCGGATGCCCTTCGGGATCCCGGTGGTGCCGCCGGTGTGGCGGATGCACCAGTCGTCACCGGGGGCGACCGGGACGGCGAACGGCTCCGGCTCGCGGTGCCCGGAGCTCGCCAGGACGTCCTCGCCGAAGGAGCCCGGACCGAGGGTGAGCACGGCGGGGACCTGGACCCGCGGCAGCAGTCCCCCGGCGTCCCGGTACCGGGTGGGGTCGACCAGCAGCATCCTGGTGTCGACGCTGTCGACCACCTGGGCGAGCGTCTCGGGGGCCATGCCGTCGTAGAGGAAGACCACCCGCGCGCCGGCCAGGTTCGCCGCGTAGCGGGCACCGAGGGCCTCGGGGGTGTTGCCGGTGAGCAGCGACACGGTCATGTCCCGGCCGGTCCCCCGGCCGGCCAGCTCGCGCGCCAGCCGGTACACACCGTCGCGGAACTCCCCCGCCCGGATCAACCGGCCGTCGGCGGCGGTCAGCGCCGGGCGGTCGGGGGTACGCGCCAGCACGTCCAGGATCGCTTCGGCGTAGCCGGTGAAGGTCCGGCGGGGTTCGGCGGGTCGGTCGTGGTCCATGGTGCGGCTCCCCTCGGGCGGGTGGATCCGTACGGCGGTGCGCCATCGACGCTATTCGCAACCGTGCGGGCCCGCCAGGACCAGCACCACCGGACGGCTCCCCCGCCGGGTGTCGATGGGGCAGAATGTGGACACTGTTGATCAATTCAGGGGGATGCCGTGCGCAAGCGCACCAAGGGCCTGCTGGCCCTGCTGTTCAGTTCCGCACTCGCCGTGACGGCGGGTTCGTCCAGCGCCACCGCCGCCACCTCGACGGCCACCACCCGGGGCCTGGAGATCGGCGTCCCGGCGTACGTGTGGCCCGGCGACCCGATGCTCTCCGGCCTGCAGGCCGCCACCCCGGCCGCCTCGATCGTGATCCTCAACCCCGGCAACGGCGACACCGCGTTCACCCCGGCCTGGCAGGCCCAGGCCGACACCCTGCGGGCCGGAACCACCGCCGCCGGAGGGCACACCAAGGTGATCGGCTACGTCCACACCGACAACGGCACCCGCCCGCTCGCGGACGTCGAGGCGTCCATCGACAACTACCTCAAGACCGCCGACGGCAAGCTGCACGTGGACGGCATCTTCTTCGACGTCGTCAGCCGGGACTGCGGCACCGCCAACAGCACCCGCGACTACTACTTCACGCTGCGCCAGTACGTGCAGACCGCCATGAACGCGATCGACCCGGCCGCACAGGACCTGGTGGTGGACAACCCGGGTACCGCGATCGCCGACTGCTACCTGGACCCCGCCCACCGCACCGCCGACACCTTCGTCACCTACGAGGGCAGCTACGCCGACTACACCGGCGGCGGCTGGCTCGGCGGCAACGTCTTCAACCTGACCTCGGGCTACTACTCGGGCGCTTCCTTCGACCCGAGCGGAACCTCCTTCTGGCACCTGGTCTACAACGTGCCGGACGAGCCCCGGATGCGGACCGCACTGGACACCGCCTTCGCCCGCGGCGCCGGCTACGCCTACGCGACCGGCGACACCATGCCCAACCCTTGGGACACCGCCCCGAGTTGGGGCTTCACCGCCGAGGCTTCGCACGCCGCGACGATCGGCTGACCTGACCGCCGCGCTCCACGGGCGCATCGACGGGCCCCGCCGTGCGTATCGCGGTGGGGCCCGTGCCGTCCGGACGGTGACGGCGTGGCCTCACCCCCTCGGCCGCGCCCGATCGGCGCACACCGGATGAGTGGGCGGGCGCGTCACCGGGCGGCCGACCTCCGTTCCGCTCGCGGACTCCGTTTCCGGGCGGCCCGGTGGCGAACTAGCATTTCCTCCGTGAGCGACTCAGCTCCGCCGACGGCCGCCACCACGCCCGAGTCCTCCTCCCGGCTGCGGATCCGGGAGGTGCCCGACTCCGACCTTGACCGCGCCATCGACCTCGCCTCGCTCGTCTTCCTGGAGACGTACGACGACGAAATGCGCGCCAGGCACCGGAAGTTCCTGCTCCGCTGCAACCGGATCGGCGCCTATGCGGACGGCCGGCTCGTGGGCCTGCTCGCCGCCGTCCGGCTGCGGGTCTCCGTGCCGGGCGGCGGGCTTCCCTGCGCGGGGCTCACCTTCGTCTGTGTGGCACCGACCCACCGCCGTCGCGGGGTGCTGTCGGAGCTGGTCGCCGAGCTGTGGCGCCGGTGCGCGGTCGCGGGCCGGCCGCTCGCCGCCCTGTGGGCCTCGGAGGCGGCGATCTACGGCCGGTACGGGTTCGGTGCGGCCACCCGGCTGTGCACGGTCGAGATCGACTCCCGGCGGCCGCTCGACCTGCGCGTCGCACCCGATCCCCGGCCGCTGCGCCTGCTCGACCCGGCCGAAGCACCCGCGGTGCTCGGCCCCCGTTACGAGGCGAGCCGGGCGGAGCGGGCCGGCCGCCTGGCCAGGGACGGCTACTGGTGGCGCGAGCAGATCCTGCCCGAACAGGACGAGGACGACGACGAGCTCAGCCCGCCGCGGGTGGTGGTGCTGGGCGACGGACCGTCGCTCGACTACGCGGTCTACCGCACCCGCGGCGGCGAGGACTCCCCCGGGGTCGTCGAGGTCTACGAGCTGGAAGCCGGGACCGGCCGGGCCGCGGCGGCGCTGTGGAGCTACCTCGCGGGCATCGACCTCACCGGCAGGGTACGGGCCTGGGGGCGCCCGGCCGACGACCCGCTGCTGCTGATCGCCGCCGACCGCGACCAGGTGCGCGTCACCCAGGAGTTCCCGGCGCTGTGGCTACGGCTCGCGGACGTCGGGGCGGCGCTGACGGGGCGCTCCTGGGCCGCACCGGTCGATCTGGTGCTCGACGTCAGCGACGGTTCGATCCCCGCCAACAACGGACGGTTCCGACTGGCGGCCGGCCCCGGCGGTGAGTCGTACCGCGCGAGTGCCGAACCCGCCGATCTCTCCCTCGACGTACGGGATCTGGCGGCCTGCTACCTGGGCGGCACCCGGGTGGGCGACCTCGTGCGGGCCGGCCTGGTGGCGGAGCACACGGCGGGCGCGGCCCGGGTGCTCGACGCCGCGCTGTACACGGACCGGCTGCCGTTCACCAGTGACGAGTTCTGATGAGTCTTTGTGGATAACTCGAGTCTTTGTGGATGACTTGGCAGGTACCGATCCATTGACAGTGCTTCCCGGGGTACAGCAACATCATTTTCCGGCGGCCGAGAACCGAAACAACTTTGGTCACATTCAAGGGACTTGCAGACAAGGAGGGTCCCGCGGCCGCCAGTGAGCCCGAGCTGGGCCTCCTGACCGGAGGTCAGGGTTGCACAAAGGAAGCACAAGCAGCGGAAACAACCGGCAATGACGGTCACCGCAGACGAGTTGACTCTCGGTCAGGCAGGGTCTCGCCCCACCGCTCCGTCTCCTCGCTAAGTTCACAGACTCGCCAGTCCACCGACAACTGAAGGGCACCTACGGCCCCAATGCTTTACGCGGCACCGAGGCCGGGCGGACCGCCCGGCCACCCCCGCACCGGTCCGCGGTTCGGCCACGAGGCCCGTGCGGCGGAAACCCCCACTTCCGTAGCAGCCGTGGCGTACGCCCCGGCTCATCCTCCCCTGGAGTCCCCATGCGTTCGAGGTCTCGTCTCGCCGGCCTGTCCGCCGTTGCCACGGCGACGGCGCTTGCCACGTCCCTTGCCCTCGCTCCGCACAGCTCGGCCGCCGCCACACCGGCCGCCGGGTCCGTCCCCGCGTTCTCGCACATCGTCGTGGTGATGGAAGAGAACCACTCCTTCGACGACATCATCGGCGACACCAGCGACGCCCCCTACATCAACTCCCTCGCCTCGCAAGGTGCGTTGATGACCTCCTCGTTCGGCGTCACCCACCCCAGCGAGCCCAACTACATGGCGCTGTTCGGCGGCAGCACCTTCGGGCTCAGCTCCGACGCCTGCCCGGTCAACAAGGGCAACGCGGCCAACCTGGGCTCCGAGCTGCTGGCCGCCGGCAACACCTTCGCGGGTTACTCCGAGGACCTGCCGAAGGCCGGTTCCACCACCTGCCGCTCGGGCGCCTACGCGCGCAAGCACTCCCCGTGGGCCAACTTCACCAACATCCCGGCCGCCGACCAGCAGCCGTTCTCGGCCTTCCCCACGGACTACAACCAGCTGCCCACCGTGTCGTTCGTGATCCCGAACCTCAACGACGACATGCACGACGGCACCATCGCCGACGGCGACTCCTGGCTGCAGAACAACCTCTCCGACTACGCCAACTGGGCCCAGCAGAACAACAGCCTGCTGGTGGTCACCTGGGACGAGGACGACTACACCGAGAGCAACCAGATCCCCACCGTGTTCTACGGCGCCCACGTCCAGCAGGGCCAGTACAGCGAGACCGTCGACCACTACAACGTACTCGCCACTCTGGAGCAGGCATACGGTCTGCCGAAGGCCGGCCAGAGCGCCAACGCCGCGCCGATCACCGACATCTGGAACTGAACCGTCCGGGATCCCGGCCCCGCCTCCCCGCCCGGGGCCGGGCTCCTGCCTGCCCGAAGGACCGCACCATGCCGGAGCGAACTCCCCCCACGCCCCCAGCCAGACGGCGCGAAACCGCCCGCCGGCTCCGCCCCGCACTGGCCGGGCTGGCCCTGCTGGGCACCACCGCACTGGTCGGCTCCGCGCCCGCCGACAGCAGCCTGCTCGCCCCGCCCGGCGGCAGGCTCCGGGTGGACACCAGCACCTGCGGCACACCGCCCGAGCACCTGCCCGCGGGGCCGGTCTCGTTCAGCGTCACCAACAACTCCAAGGTCTTCGCCACGCTCTACGTCATCTCGCCCGACGGGGGCCTGGCGTACGCGGAGATCCCCTGGCTCGGCCCCGGCAAGACGCTCCCGCTGGCCACCACCCTGACGGGCGGTCAGTACGCGGTGCGCTGCGTCTTCTCCAGCGGCCCGGTGCTCACCACCCTCCCGCTGACGGTCGTTGGGAAGGCGTCCGGCGCCGTGGCCGGCTACCCACCCATGCCCGACAAGGAGATGAGTGCCCCCGTCAAGGCCTACCGCGACTACGTCAAGGCCGCCCTGCCCGGACTACTGGCCGCAGCCCGTACGCTCGACGCCGACATCGCCCGCGGCGACCTGGCGGCCGCCAGGACCGACTGGCTCACCGCACACCTGGACTACGAGCGACTGGGCGCCGCCTACAACTCCTTCGGCGACTTCGACAAGTCCCTGAACGGCATGGCGAACGGACTGCCCCAGGGCGTCGACACCGCCGGCTGGACGGGTTTCCTCGCCGCGGAGTACGGCCTGTGGCACGGCTGGGACGCCGACCGGCTGCGACCGGTCACCCAGCAGCTGGCGGCGGACGCCGACGAACTGGTCCAGGACTTCCCCAGCGAGGACACCGACCCGGGCGACCTCTCGCTTCGGGTGCACGAGATCCTGGAGAACTCGCTGCAGTTCCAGCTGAACGGCACCGCCGACTACGGCAGCGGCACCACGCTCGCCACCCTCGACGCCAATGTCCAGGGCACCGAGAAGGTACTGGACATCCTGGCTCCGGTGATCCGGCCCCGCGATCCGGCGCTGCTCGACCGCCTGCAGCGCGAACTGCCGGACTTCGAGGGCAAAGTGACGGCCTACCGGGCCAAGGACGGCTCCTGGACGGCGTCCGCGAACCTCACCACCGCCCAGCGCCAGCGCCTCGACGGAGAGCTCGGCCGGCTCCTGGAGGAACTCGCCGTCCTGCCCAACCTACTCACCCCGAGGAACCACGCGTGACCGCCCTCGACCCGTCCGCCACCGAGCACCGCTCGCCGCTCGCCCGCCGTGCCTTCCTGCGCGGAGCCTCCGCGGGCGCCGCCGTCACGGCGGGCGCGCTCGCCGGGGCCTTCGCGGCCGCCGCCGAACCCCAGTCCGCCGGCCCGTCCGGCCGGCGGATCCCGTTCCACGGCCCGCACCAGGCCGGCATCACCACGCCGCAGCAGGACGCGGCGTCCTTCGTCTCGTTCAACGTCATCGCGCCCGACCGGGCCGGGCTCTCGGAGCTGCTGCGGACGCTGACCGAGCGGATCCGGCTGCTGACCTCGGGCGGCCCGGTGCCGGCCACCGACCTGGCCTCACCGCCCACCGACAGCGCGATCCTCGGACCGGTGCTGCCGGCCGACGGGCTGACGATCACCGTGAGCGTCGGCGCCTCGCTGTTCGACGACCGGTACGGGCTCACGGCGCGCAAACCCGCCAAGCTGGTGGCGATGCCGGTCTTCCCCGACGACAACATGCTCGGTTCCAAGGAACTGCACGGCGATCTGTCGCTGCAGATCTGCGCCGACTCACGCGACACCGTGATGCACGCGCTGCGCGACATCACCCGGCACACCCGAGGAGGCATGCAGCCGAGCTGGAAGGCCGACGGCTTCCACGCCGCCCCGCGTCCGTCCGGGACCCCACGCAACCAGCTGGGGTTCAAGGACGGCATCTCCAACCCCGAGATCGACGACCGGACGGTGGCGGACTCGGTGCTGTGGACGCACGGCGGTGCGAACGGCGAGCCGGCCTGGGTGGAGGGCGGTTCCTACCAGGTGGTGCGGATCATCCGGATGCTGGTCGAGTTCTGGGACCGGGTCTCGCTGCGCGAGCAGGAACGGATGATCGGCCGCCGCCGCGACTCGGGCGCGCCGCTGGACGGTACCGGGGAGTCCGACGCCCCCGACTTCCAGAGCGACTCCCAGGGCCTGCTGACCCCGATGAACTCGCACATCAGGCTGGCCAACCCGCGCACCCCCGACTCGGCCGGCCAGCGGTTCCTGCGCCGCGGCTACAACTACGACCGCGGCCTGGACCTCGACGGCAACCTGGACGTCGGGCTGATCTTCTGCTGCTACCAGCAGGACGTGGAACGGCAGTTCCAGACCGCCCAGCAGCGGCTGGCCGGGGAACCACTGGTGGACTACATCTCCCCGACCGGCGGCGGGTACTTCTTCACACTCCCCGGTGCCAAGGGCCCCTCCGACTGGCTCGGTTCGACCCTGCTCTCCTGACCCGGGCCGCCCCGGCACCGGCCTGCGTGAGCCGCCGTGGTCATCCTGCGGCGAGCGGTTCTCCCCACCCACAGCGCCCCGCTGGCCGGGGCCGAGAACGTCCAGGTCTCCTGCATGGAGCACGACGACCTGCGCACCTGCGCGGAGGTTTCCGCGCAGGTGCGGCGGATCCTGGCCGGCTGAGAACGGAACCGGTAGCCGGCCTCGGAACGGCACGGCCCCGCCCTGCCGCCCTCCCGGTCCTTCCCCTCCCCGAGCAGCGCGCCCCTCGCACGGACGCTCAACTCACGCCCTGATCCTGCCGATAGCAGAGGCCGGACGAGCACGAACCCTCCCTCCGGAGCCAACCAGCCCTTGACCGTCCCGGTGGCCCCGACTCCATGGCTGGACGACTCCCGGCGATTCGGTTGGACGGGACTCCACGGGAAGATGTCTCGCCATATCTCGCCATCAAGAAGCTTGATATCGAGATAATTTTGCCAGATCATGGAGCCGACGGAGCAGGGATCGCCGCCGAAGGAGTCACGCCATGCGCCAGGCCACCTGGGACCCGCAGCAGTACCTGCGCCACGCGGGCCACCGGACCCGTCCGTTCCTCGACCTGCTCGCCCGCGTCCCCGAGCCACCGGGCTCCCCCGCGCTGATCGCCGACCTGGGCTGCGGCGCCGGGAACGTCACCGCGCTGCTCGCCGACCGCTGGCCCGCCGCGCACATCACCGGCCTCGACAACTCGGCCGAAATGCTCGCCGCAGCCCGGGAGTTCGCGGGTCCCACCCCCGGCGGCGGCTCCCTCGAGTTCCACCCGGCCGATGCCGCCTCCTGGGTCCCCGACCGGGCCTGGGACTTGATCGTGTCCAACGCCACCCTCCAGTGGGTACCCAACCACCCCGAGATGCTGCCGGTCTGGATCGGCGCCCTCGCCCCCGGCGGGACCTTCGGCCTCCAGGTCCCCGACCAGTCCGCCGCCCCCAGCCACACGCTGCTCGACGGGCTCTGCCGAAGCGCCCGGTGGCGCGGGCGCCTGGCCGACCACGCCGGCGAGCGGCGCCAGTTCGTCCTCAGCCCGGCCGGCTACCTGGAACTCCTGGCCGGCCTCGACTGCACGGTGGACGTCTGGGAGACCAGCTACGCCCAGCTGCTTCCCGGCCGGGACCCGGTGCTCGACTGGGTCAAGGGCACCACCCTGCGCCCCATACTCACCGCGCTGGCCGACGACCCCGAGGCCACCGCCGCGTTCCTCACCGAGTACCGCGATGCACTCCGCACGGCGTACCCGGCCGGCCCGCACGGCACCGTGTACCCCTTCCGCCGTGTCTTCGCCGTCGCCACCAGACGGGGCTGAGCGGCGCTCAGCCCGCCCGGGCGCGCAGGCGGCGCAGCATGCGGGCGTCCTCGAAGCCGACCGAGCGGGCGGCGGAGTCGACCGTCGCGCCGTGGCCGATCAGGTGCTCGGCGCGCTCCAGGCGGAGCGTCTGCTGGTAGCGCAGCGGGGTGAGACCGCCGGTGGCGCGGCTGAAGAGCCGGGTGAGCGTGCGGTCGCTCACCCCGACGGCCGAGGCCAGTGCGGGCAGCGGCAGCGGCTCGGCGAACCGGGTGTCGATGATGTCCTGGGCGCGGTGCACGGTGTCGTCGAGGTGGGAGCGGTGCCTGAGCATGGCGCTGGCCTGCGGTTCGCCGCCGTTTCGCCGGGCGTAGACGACCATGTCCCGGGCCACCTGGGCGGCGACCGCGGGGCCGTGCCGGGTTGCGACCAGGTGCAGGGCCAGGTCGATGCCGCTGGCGATGCCGGCCGAGGTGACCACCCGGTCGTCCACGGTGAAGAGCACGTCGCGGACCACTACGGCGCCGGGGTGGTGCCGGGCCAGCTCGTCCTGGACGTCGTGGTGGGTGGTGCAGCGGCGGCCGTCGAGCAGCCCGGCCCGGCCGAGCGCCTCGGCTCCGGCGCAGATGCTGGCGACGGTACCGCCCCTGGCGTGGTGGTCCCGCAGGGCCTGGAGCACGCCCTCCCCGATGACGGGAGCGGCGACCCGGGGGTGCACCCGCCAGCCGGGCACCACGATCAGGTCCTCGGGCCCGAGTTCGGGCCACTGCGACCGGGCGGTCAGCGGCAGCCCCTGGGCGCTGGGGACCTCGGTCCGCTCGGCGACGTAGCTGAGCGTGTACGGGTGCCCGAAGTCACCTGCGGTGGAGAAGACCTGCGCGGGGCCGGCCAGGTCCAGCAGGTGCACTCCGGGCACCAGCAGAAAGGCGATCTGGTTCACGATCCGGTCATCATGCCCGAGTCGCCGCGGCGGCTTCCAGTTCGTCGATGGTGGCGATGGTGGCGAAGCGGCCGGCCAGGGCGTACTCGGTCCGCCTGATGATCTCCTCGGCACCCAGGGTCCGCGGGTCCGCGAGCAGTTCGGTGACGGTGAGGTCGGCGGGGGCGTCGCGGTGCGGGATGGGGTGGGTGGCGGTTGCGTCGGTGACGAAGGTGACCCGGTAACCGAAGTCGCTCGCGAGGCGGGTGGTGGTCTCCACGCACTGCTCGGTGCGCAGGCCGCACAGGGTGAGCTCGCGGATGCCGTGCTCGGTGAGGAGTTGCTGCAGGTTGGTCGTGGTGAAGGCGTTGTGCGAGGTCTTGTGGATCAGCGGTTCCCCGTCCTGGCGCTCCAGCTCCGCCATCAGCCGGACGTGGCCGCGCTCGGGGTCGAAGGTGTTGCCGGTGCCGGGTTCGCAGTGCAGCACCCAGACCACCAAGTCGCCCGCCTGGCGGGCGAGTCGGACCAGGCGGTCCACCTGGTGTGCGATCTCCGGGTTGGATACGGTCTCCCAGAGCGCACGGGCGCGGAAGGACTCCTGGACATCGACAACGATCAGTGCTCGGTTCATGTCCCCAAGTCTGGTCGGCGCCGATGGACCCTCGACAGGCCGCATCAGGTCCGGGAGCGGACCGATCCGGTCACGGCCGACCGCCGGCATCATCCCGTTGCGGACGAGGCGGCCGGCATCGCACGACATCGGCCGCCGATGGCGAACCGAGCGACTGGGTCGATGTCATGTCCCCCAGGGCGGGACGGGAGTTCTCACGGCAGGGGCTGTGCCACCCGGCCTGAGGTCCGGCGATGGGCGGACCCGCACTACGAGCGGCGCAGCCACTGCCCCCAGCGCGGTGGTGGATCCGCCGGGCGGCAGCACGGCCGGGAGCACTCCTGTTCGTCGTCCTCCGGGTCGATGACGAACGTGTCCCTGCCGTGAATCGTGCGCGGGGGCTTCTCGCGATCCATGACCACCCTCCGTTGCAAGCCGGTCGACAGAGGATGACGCTACCGACTGTCATGCGCCGTGTACATGGCGCTGCTTCAGGATCCGGCGCTCCCCGCGGCCGGGGCGACGGGGAGCGTCGCGGGCGGTCAGACCGCGGCTTCCCGGGCGGCCTGCCGCAGCGCCTTCTTGTCCGGCTTGCCGACATCGGTCAGCGGCAGCTCGGAGGCGAAGGTGATCCGGGCCGGTTCGTACATCGCACCCCGCTCGCGCAGCACCAGTTCGCGCAGCTGCTGCTCGTCCACCGCACCACCCGGGACGGGTACGACGACGGCGTGCACCCGCTCCATCCGGTCGGCGTCGGGAACCCCGAAGACGGCGCTCTGCCGGACCTGGGGGTGGGAGTTGAGCAGGTCCTCCAGCTCGGTGGTGTAGACGTGGCCGCCCACCACGATGATCATGTCCTTGAGCCGGTCGACGATCGTCAGGAAGCCGTCCTCGTCCAGCCGGCCGAGGTCGCCGGTGTGCAGCCAACCACCCCGCAGCATCTCGGCGGTCAGCTCCGGCTGCTTCCAGTAGCCCTGCATCACGCTGCCGGAGCGGACGCAAATCTCGCCGAGCTCCCCCGCGGGCAGGTCGTTGCCCGCCTCGTCCCGGATCGCCACCTCGACACCGGGCAGCACCTTGCCGGCGGAGCGCAGCCGGTCGAGCCGCTCGGGGTCGTGATCCTCGGCGGTCAGCGCGCTGATGCCACCGGCCTCGTTCTGGCCGTAGAACTGGAACAGCACCGAGCCGAGCCGCCGCACCGCGTCGGCCAGCCGGACCGGCGAGGCCTGGCAGCCGCCGTAGACCAGGTTGCTCAGGCTGGATGTGTCGCGCTGCTCGATGTCGGGGTGGTCCAGCAGCTGGTACAGCAGCGGCGGGAGCAACCAGAGCCGGCTGATCCGTTCCTGCTCGATCGCGGCCAGCACCTCGGCGGGCTCGAAGTCCTCCAGCAGCACCACGGTGCCGCCGGCGGACAGGGTGAGGTCGACCAGCTGGCCCGCCGCGTGCGCGAGCGTGGTGCAGACCAGCTGACGGTGCTTCTCCTGCTGCACCTCGCTGAGCTGCGAGCGGATGTCGCTCACCTGCTCGAAGGTGGCGCAGATCCCCTTCGGGTGGCCGGTGGTGCCGCCGGTGTGGCGGATCGAGCAGATGTCCTCGGGTCGGGCCAGACCGCCGAACGGCTCGGCCGACCGCCCGGCCGCCAGCTCCAGCAGGTTCTCGGCCTCCTTGGCGGGCCCGAGAACCAGGACGTGCTCCACCTCGACCCGGGCGGTCAGCTCGGCCGCCCGCTCGGCCAGCCTGGGGTCGACGATCAGGGCGACGGTCTCGACATCACGGACGATCGCGGCCTGGACGTCCACCGAGAGCTTGTTGTACAGGTGGTTGATCCGGCAGCCGATCAGGTTGGCCGCGTAGCGTGCGGCGATCGTCTCCGGCAGGTTGCCGCTCAGCAGGGTCACGGTCTGGCCGCGGCCGATCCCGCGCTCCTGCAGGACCCGGGCCGTCCGGTAGACGAGATCGCGGAGCTCACCCGCGGTGACGCGCCGCCCTTCGTGGACGACCGCCTCCTGGTCGGGCTGCTCCCCGAGCGCGTCCAGGTTCCGCTCGACGTAGCTCCGGAATGTCTGCGTGCTGCTGGTCATACGTCATTCCCCTCCAGGCGTCGGCACACGAGCCCCTGCGCCGACTGTGCTCGGTTCGATGACTCCGGGCTTGACGGCCCCACAGAGGAGAACGGGAATCCCCATGACCCCATTCCGCCAAGATAGTTGCCCGGAGCAACCATACGTATGGTAATCGTCTCCTCACGCAAGATCAAGACATCTGGTAACACGGCTGTAACTCACTGTGCGTATCCATCGGCTGCCGCGCACCGGCCCCGACCACCCGTTCGCCGGCCACCGCCTACCGACCCCGGCAGCGGCTCCACCTGATCGATCGTCACATCTACGGGCGTGTACGGCCGCAGCCTCAGCCCCCGTTGAGGGCAGGATCGAACCGTCACACTGTGTCGACCACCCGCAGGGAGAGCCATGCCGTCGCACAGCCGCCCACGCCGCCGCCTCCGCAGGGCCCTGTGCTCCGCCGTGCTGCTGGCCGCCACCCTGACCCCGGCCGTACCGGCATCCGCCGCGCCCACGCCGACCGAGCGGCCGTCGGCGCTGGTCGACCCGCTGATCGGCACCCGGGGCGGTGGCAGAACCTTCCCCGGCCCGGCAGCGCCCTTCGGCATGGCCCAGCCGAGCCCGGACACCATCGCCCCCGGCGGTTCCGGTTCCGGCTACTCCTACGAGCACGCCGCCATCACGGGCTTCAGTCAGACCCACCTCTCCGGGGCCGGCTGCGGCGTCAACGGCGAGGTCCCGATCCTGCCCACCACCGGCCCGGTGACGACCTCCGAACCGGCCGAGTACGCCGCGCACTTCAGCCACCGCGACGAGCAGGCGTCGGCGGGCTACTACCGGGTGGGCCTGGACAGCGGCGTGACCGCGGAGCTGACCGCCACCGCGCGCACCGGCTGGCAGCGCTACGTCTTCCCGGCGGGGCGCCAGGCCAATGTGCTGGTCAACACCGGCAAGGCCGGTATGCCGGTGGACAGTTCGGAGTTCCATGTGATCGGCGATCGGACCGTCGAGGGCCTGGTGACGGACGGCCGGTTCTGCGGCAGCACGAGTGACCACCACACCCTCTACTTCACCGCCTCCTTCAGCCGCCCCTTCACCTCCTTCGGCACCTGGCGCGGCGGCACCCTCTCCCCCGGCTCCCGGGACTCCGCCGGGGACGGCCGCCACGGCAGCGGCGGCTGGCTCACCTTCGCGACCAGTAGCACCGGCGATGCCCCGGACACCGGTGCGAACGCCGAGGAGCGCCAAGTCGTCGTCAAGGTCGGGCTCTCCTACACCGGCCTCGTCGGCGCGCGCCGCAACCTGGCGGCGGAGACCAGCGGCCACGACTTCGACCGGACCCGCCGGGCGCTGACCGCCGAGTGGGACCGGCGGCTGGGCGCGGTCCGGATCGGCGGCTCGGACCTCGACCACCGGACGGCCTTCCACACCGCGCTCTACCACGCGCTGCTGCACCCCAACCTGATCGGCGACGTCGACCGGCGGTACCCGGGCGCCGACGGGAAGGTCCGCACCGCGACCGACTGGACGCCGTACGCCAACTTCTCGCTCTGGGACACCACCCGCCCCCAGAACCAACTGCTCGAACTGCTCACCCCCGAGGTCGCCCGCGACATCGACCTGTCCCTGCTCGCGGTCCACCGCGAGGGCGGCTGGCTGCCAAGATGGTGGCTGGAGAACAGCGAGACCGGGGTGATGACCGGCGACCCGGTCACCCCCTTCCTGGTCGACGGCTGGTCCAAGGGCCTGCTCGCCGGGCACGAGGAGGAGACCTACCGGGCACTGTGGCAGTACGTCACCCAAGTACCGCCCACCGACTCCCAGTTCAGCGGGCGCAGCGGCAACCCCCGGTACGCCGCGCTCGGTTACCTGCCCTACCTCCCCGACTGCCGCGGCAAGCACGGCCAGGACGACGATTGCCAGCACCCGGCCTCCGCCACCCTCGAGTACGCGGCGGCCGACGCCGCCCTCGCCCTGATGGCCGAGGCCCTCGGCCACCACGCGGACGCCGCGCTGCTCACCGCCCGGGGCCGGAGCTACCGCACGCTGTGGAACCCGAGCACCGGCTTCTTCGGCCCGCGCAACCCGGACGGCAGCTGGGTGGCCCCCTTCGACCCGGTCTCCGGCTTCGAGCACGGCGACGGCGGCCGGACCGCCTTCCACGAGGGCGGCGGCTGGCAGTACCTGTGGTCGGTGCCCCAGGACGTGGCAGGACTGATCGGCCTGCTGGGCGGCAGGGACGCGGCCACCGCCCGGCTGGACTCCTTCTTCGCCTACGACCGGCTGCTCGCCGACCCCGCCGGGACGGCCCGCACCGCCTGGGTCCACGACGCCGGCGACTACTTCGGCCGGACCACCTACGACCCCGACAACGAACCCGACCTGCTCGCGCCGTACCTCTACCTGTGGACCGGCCGCCCCGACCGCACCGCGACCGTCACCCGGGCCGCCGAGACCCTGTTCACCGACACCCCCGACGGTGTCACCGGCAACGACGACCTCGGCGCCATGTCCGCCTGGTACGTGCTGACCGCCCTCGGGCTCTACCCCGGCGCCCCCGGCACCGGAACCTATCTACTCACCACCCCGCAGTTCCCGCTCGCCGCCCTGACCGTCGGACCGTACCGCGGCCGCCAGGGGGGCACGGTGGTGATCTCCGCACCGGGAGCCGACCTGGACCACCGCTACACCGTCGGCCTGCGAGTCAACGGCCTTCCCTGGCAGCGCACCTGGCTCAGCCACTCCGCCCTCGCCCACGGCGTGCTGCTCGACTACCGGCTCGCCGCCGCCCCCGGCCGCTGGGGCACCGGCCCGGCCGACGCCCCGCCGCCGTACTCCGCTGCCGGGCGGTCCTGACCCGGCCCTCGCGCTTCGGTCACCGGACGGATCCACTTCCGTCGAGGCGCACGCCCCGCTCCGGACCGGGCCCGGAGCGGGAGCCGGAGCGGGCCTGATCGGGAGTGGGTCCGTCCCGGGCCCGGAGCGGGGCCGTACCGGCTCAGTCCCGGGCCGGCCGGGTGCCGCCACAGGCGCCGTGCGGCAAGTGCGTCGCCGGGATGACGCCGAGCCGGCCCGCCCGGTAGTCCTCGACCGCCTGGCGCAGTTCCGCCTCGGTGTTCATCACGAACGGGCCGTAGTGGGCCACCGGTTCGCGGATCGGCCGACCACCGATGATCAGCACCTCCAGCTCGGGCGTACGGCTGTCCTGCTGCGACGCGGCGGCCAGGGTCAGCAGATCGCCGGCCCCGAAGACGACCAGCTGCCCGGTGTGCACGGGGGCCGCCAGCGGACCCGCCGTCCCCCGGCCGGCCAGCACGTAGACCAGGGCGTTGAAGTCCGGCCGCCAGGGCAGGGCCAGCTCGGCTCCCGCGCCGACGGTGGCGTGGATCATCGTGATCGGCGTGAAGGTGGCCCCTGGACCGGTGTGGCCGGCCACCTCCCCGGCGATCAGCCGGACCAGCGCTCCGCCGTCCGCCGAGGCCAGCAGCACGGCCTCGCGGCCCTCGATGCCCTGATAGCGGGGCGGGTTCCACTTGTTGGCGCTCGGCAGGTTCACCCACAGCTGGATGCCGTGGAACAGCCCGCCGGAGACCACCAGGTGCTCCGGCGGCGCCTCGATGTGCAGGATGCCGCTCCCGGCGGTCATCCACTGGGTGTCACCGTTGGTGATCACGCCACCGCCGCCGTTGGAGTCGGCGTGCTCGAAGATGCCGTCGATCATGTAGGTGACGGTCTCGAACCCGCGGTGGGGGTGCCACGGGGTGCCCTTGGCCTCACCCGGCGCGTACTGGACCTCACCCATCTGGTCCATGTGGACGAACGGGTCCAGGTCCCGCAGGCTCACGCCGGCGAAGGCACGCCTGACCGGGAAGCCCTCCCCCTCCAGACCGCTGGGTGCGGTGGTCACCGACACCACCGGCCGCTCCGCGAGGACGGTGCGGTCGGGGCTGGGGATGCGGGGAAGGGCGCTGATGTCGGAAACGGTGATTGCGGGCATCGGACTCTCCTTCGGATGCCGGTCCCGGTTCTGTCTGTCCTACCAGACGCCGTACTACCCCACGAACAAACGTTGAACTCTGGACATTCCCACTGCCAGGGGCGGCGTCCCCGCTGCCCGGGTCCGATCGCCCGTACTCCGCGGCTGGAACCCGGTCACCGCGAGTCGGACGGCGCGGGCGGCGTCCGCAGCGCCCCGGGCGATGACGAGCGAACCCTCCCGCCAGCGGCGCGGCACGGTCGGGAATCGCGCGACATGCGCCACCGAGCGCAGCCGGGACCGCAGGCGACTACGGATGGAAGTCGCCTGCCAGCGTTAGGAGTTGGGCCTGTACGGGTCGCCGTGGACGAACCCGTTCCCGTGGTGGACCGCCCAGCTGGAGTAGATCCGCCGCTGGTGGGCGGCCTCCGCCGTGCGCCGCCGCTCGATCAGCAGGCCCACCGGATCATCACCGCCACTGCGGCGGCGCTCGCGCCGCAGCAGCAGGAACACGGCTGTCAGCCCCGTGCCACCCAATCCGAGCACCAGCGCGAGGACGGCGTCCATCGCTGCTCCCTCCCCCGAAGCCACCGGCCAGGGCTCCAACCCGGCCTTCCCACCCCAGGACCGGAGGCTACCAGGCGGCCGGCCGTCAGGACGGTTCGGCTCACGCCGTCAGCGCGCCCTCCCCGGCCCGGCAGCCTGGGCGGGTGCGCTGCCAGTACGAGCGGGCGGCAACGGCCAGTGCGATGCCGCAGACGGCGAAGGCGCTGAAGCCGACCCAGCCGATCAGCGGGGCGTCCGCCGAAGTGGGTAAGTCGCCGGCCCGAACGGTGGAGTGGCTGTGCGGGGGCGGACAGATGACCGAGTGTCATGCGCGGTTGGTACGGTCGGCCGCATGACGCAACTCGATCGATCCGCCCGACAGCCCGTCACCGCTTCCGACGTCCGACTCGCCATGAGCCTCGCGCTGACCGTGCTGCGCCGCGGACCCGAGGCGGAGCAGGGCTGGTCCGTCAAGGCGGGCTCGCTGGACTGGGACTGTTGGGAGACCGCCGAGCACCTGGCCGACGACCTGTTCTCCTACGCGGCACAGCTCGGTCCCACCGCTCCCCCGCTGGACGGCTATGTCCCGTTCCGCTGCGCGAGGGAGCGCCCGGGCGGCCCGCGGAACTCCGTCTTCGCCGACCGCGCGGCCGGCCTGGCCGGGCTGCTCCAGGTGCTCGAGGCCGGCGCGGCACTGCTGGCGGCCATGGTGGCGACGACCTCGCCGCAGGTCCGGGCGTACCACAGCCGGGGGATCGCCGATCCGGAGGGCTTCGCGGCGATGGGGGTGGCCGAGACGCTGCTCCATGCACACGACATGGCCGAGGGCCTGGGCCTGGCCTGGACACCGCCCGCCGACCTGTGCGACCGGGTGCTGGCGCGCCTGTTCCCGGGTGCCCCGGCGGACGGGGACCGCTGGCGCGCCCTGCTCTGGTCGACCGGCCGGGCCGACCTCCCGGACCGCCCCCGGCCTGCCACCTGGACCTGGGCCTCCGCGCCGGAGGGCGAGCGCACGGCCTGACGGCCGTCACTGGCGGGTGTCGCGACCGGGCAGAATGGGGGCCATGTCCCGACGCAGCTCGAAGTCCGCGGCCAGGTCCGCCGCCAAGCCCTCGGCCAGGTCCGCGGCGGCCGCCTCCCCGGTGGCCTCCAGCACCTCGCCCTGCCCCTGCGGCCTGCCCGCCCCGTACGGGGAGTGCTGTGGTCGGCTGCACCGGGGCGAGGCGGTGGCCACCACGGCGGAGGCGCTGATGCGCTCGCGGTTCAGCGCGTTCGCCGTCCGGGACGAGGCATACCTGCTGCGCAGCTGGCACCCGGACACCCGGCCCGCACGGCTCGATCTCGACGCGCGACTGCGCTGGGTGCGGCTGGAGATCCTGGCGACCTCCGACGGCGGCCCGTTCCACAGCGAGGGGACGGTCCGGTTCCGCGCGCACTACGCGGAGGGACGGGAGGAGGGCGTGATGGAGGAGCTGAGCCGCTTCGTCCGGGTGGACGGCGCCTGGGTCTACCTCGACGGAGTGGTCGACTGACGGGTCATAGGCCCTGCGGACCCTGCGCCTGCAAAACGACGGACCCTACGGCCCGGTCGGCTGACGAGTCGTGAGTCCGACCGGCCGACGGACCGTGAGTCGACCTGCCGACGACTGAGCCGGATGGCGGCCGGTCAACCCTGTACGACCCC
Source organism: Kitasatospora cystarginea (assembly GCF_039533515.1). Classification (NCBI taxonomy): domain Bacteria; kingdom Bacillati; phylum Actinomycetota; class Actinomycetes; order Kitasatosporales; family Streptomycetaceae; genus Kitasatospora; species Kitasatospora cystarginea. The sequence continues at coordinate 197,042 of NZ_BAAATR010000007.1, forward strand.
CCGTTGCTCCGCATGAACATTTCATAACGGCACGCGTGAACCCTGCCACGACGGGAGATGGATCCGACTTACCGTCAGGATCCCGTCCACCCAACGCACCGGAGGATCCGTGCGCAAGAGGATGATCATCCCAGCCGTGAGCGCCGCGCTGCTGCTCCTGGCGAACCCCGCGTCGGCCGCCGCCCCGACGCCCGGCGATCCAGGCATCGGCGACCCGTACTACCCGACGTACGGCAACGGCGGCTATACCGTGTCCCACTACGACCTGCGGCTGAAGTACCAGCCCTCGACGGACGAACTGCAGGGCACCGCGACCCTGCTCACCACCGCCACCCAGGACCTCTCCCGCTTCAACTTGGACTTCGCCCTGGACGTCAGCGAGGTGCTGGTCAACGGCCACCCCGCGAAGTTCTCCGCCACCGGCGAGCAGGAGTTGGAGATCACGCCGGCCACTCCGCTGGCCAAGGGCTCCAACGCCACGGTGGTGGTGCGCTACTCGGGCGTGCCGTCCAAGGTCTCCCGCTACGGCTTCACCGCCTGGCTGCGCACCCCGGACGGCGGAGTGGCCGCCGGAGAGCCGGAGTCGGCCTGGTGGTGGTTCCCCAGCAACGACCACCCTTCGGACAAGGCCACCTTCGACGTCTCCGTCCTGGTGCCGGAAGGCACCCAGGCGATCAGCAACGGTGTACTCACCTCGTCCTCCTCCCAGTTGGGCTGGACCCGCTACAACTGGCGTGAGAACAAACCGCAGGCGACCTACCTGGCCACCCTCGCGATCGGCAGGTTCGACGTCACCACGCAGACCAGTTCCGGCGGGCTTCCCGTCATCAACGCCTACAGCAGGGACCTCGGCGACAACGACGGCTCCGCCCGGGCCAGCGTGGAGCGCACCGGCGAGCTGGCCGACTGGCTGAGCGGCATCTTCGGCCCGTACCCGTTCAGCGCGCTCGGCGGCTACGTCCCCAATGTGAACACCCACTTCGCGCTGGAGACCCAGACCCGCGTCTTCTACAGCCCAGCGCAGTTCGCGGGTGGCGCCAACCCCTCGGTGGTCGTCCACGAGCTGGCCCACCAGTGGTACGGCGACAGCGTCTCGCTCAAGCGCTGGAGCGACATCTGGCTGAACGAGGGCTTCGCCCGGTACGCCCAGTGGCTCTGGTCCGAGCACGAGGGCGAGGGCACCGCCCAGGAGTTGGCCGACTACCTCTACGCCACCCACCCGGCGGACGATCCGTTCTGGACCGTCAAGCCCGGCGACCCGGGCCCGGCCAACCAGTTCCACCCCGCGGTCTACGACCGGGGCGCGGCTGCCATCCAGGCGCTGCGGAACGCGGTCGGCGACGACAGGTTCTTCCAGATCCTGCGGGCCTGGCCGGCCGAGCACCGCTACGGCAACGCGACCGTCGCGGACTTCCAGGCGCTGGCGGAACGCATCTCCGGCAAGAAGCTGGGCGACCTGTTCCAGACCTGGCTCTACACCGCCGCCAAGCCGGCCGCCTCGACGGCCGCCTTGGCGAAGCCCGCGGCGGCGGCCAAGGGTTCCGTCAAGGAACCGCGCTCCTGGAAGCAGATCGAGGCGACCAACGACATCCACGGCCAGGACCGGAACTGAGCATCCCGGCGCACCGCTGACGGCCCGGCCGGACCGCGGTCCGGGCGGGCCGCACCGTCGCCGAGGCAGGCGGCGGCGATGGCGACCGGGCGCAGCAGGGTCAGCGGGCCGAGGCCGACGACCATCGCGAGGGTGCTGGCGCGGAACGGCAGGAGGAAGTAGACGGCCAGCGAGAGCAGTACGGCGGTGGCGTAGACGGTGAGCGGCAGCAGGTAGCCGAGGCCGCCGGAGGCCAGGGCGTCGTACGTCCTGGACTGGTCGGACGCGCTCAGCAACAGGAGGGCGGCGGTCAGGGCGGGGGCGAGCAGCAGGACGGCCCCGACGATCAGCCCGCGCAGGGCGGCTCGGGCGGTGGCTCGGTGTTTGCGGATGCGGGCGTCGCGGCCGGCGTATGCGCGGAAGCCGCTGAACGCCGCGTCGACCAGCCCGAGCAGCGCGAGCGGTACGGCGGGCGTCACCGGGTGGCCTCGGCGAGTTGCTCCGGGCCGACCGGTCGGCGGGCGGCCCGCCCGAGGGCCAGGCGAAGCGGCGCCTCCAGGTGCGGGCGAACGCCGATGACCGGGCGCAGCGTGGTGCAGAACGGGTTCGCCACGGCGCGTGGCTCGTAGAGCAGTGGTCGGATGCCGGGTTGGGCCGCGGCGCGCAGCAGGGTTTCGTCGCCGTGCGCACGCTGTGCGGAGGCGACGCCGTCGTGGCGGCCGAGCGGGTGGCGCATCCGGGCGCGGTGGAACATCCAGGCTCCGATGGGCGCCAGACGGGTCGCGGCGATGTCGAAGTGGCAGAAGGCGTGCGCCGGGGAGGCGGCCTGGGCCCGGAAGAACTCGGCCAGGGCGGGACCGCGGAAATGGTGGAGCGCCTCCCTGCCGCGCGCCCTACGGGACCGGTGGAGAGCCTGACACCGCCGCGTGCCCGTCGCGATGCCCACTCCGATGACCCGGGACCCGGCTGCGGCCCCGCCCCGGGAACTGCGGCAACTGATGGGCGGGCACCACACGCCGTCAACCACGACGCATCCAGCCCTGGAGGTTGGCATTCGAGCATTACAGGGACGAACTGCCCGTTTTCACCGTACAGTTTGACCGTAACCCATGCGGCCGGTCGCGTCCGGGACACCAAGAGGAGCACCCTTGGCACACAACGCAGACACCCACATCAGCGTGACGTCCACCATCGCCGCCCTGCGTGCCGAGCTTCCTGAGCTCGAGCAGCACCAGCAGCGACTGGAGGCGGAACTGGCCGCCGTCAGCGGCCGGTTGGAGGCGGCGCGGGACGCACTGCGCGCCCTGCAGGCGTTTTCCGCCGTCCCGTCGTCCGAGGGTGGGACGGCCGACCACGCCCCGCCGCCGGCGGTACCGGCAGCGGAACCGGACGGCGAGCAGGCCACCGCGGACGCAGCGGCAGCGTCCGGACACAGGCCGGCCACCGCCCGCAAGAAGGCCGTCTCCCCGGCCAAGTCGCGGACTGCACCGCGCCGCAAGGCCTCGGCGAGGGCGGCCACGACCGCTACGTCGGAGCCGGTCCCGGCACGCAAGCGCGCCCCGGGGCTGTCCACCGGTGTCCTGGCCTACCTGGCCGAGGTGAAGGAACCGGTCCGGGCCGCACAGGTCGCCGAGGCCCTGGGCCGTGAGACCACCCCCGCCGGTGTCAACGCCGTACGCACCAGCCTCGAGCGGGCGGTAAAGGCGTCCAAGGCCCAGCGCACCGGCCGCGGCCTCTACCAGGCGCTCCCGCACTGATACCCAGCCCCACAGGATGCCTCGGCGTGCGCCGGCCTACGGCGCAGAAGGGCAGCCGTTCGGTGTGCGGGCAGAGCGGTTCCCGATCACGGCAGGCAGTGAGCCCGGGAGGATCGGCGCGGCTCAGCTCGCGACGGGCCGGGGTGATGCTGCGCCAGTACGCGGAGCAGCGTGTGGACGTGGCGGTCTGCCGGCGGCTCGACGAGTTCCGGGACGGGCACGGACAGGACCTGCTGTCGGCGCCGCCTGAGCTGCTGAGTGAGATCACCCGTGGCTCGTCGGAGCTGCTGCTCACCTCACAGCTCGCAGCGCCGCGCGGAGACGCCCGCGGCCGCTGGGCCGGCCTGCACCAGCCCAAGTGCCGTGCACCCGTCGGCCGACCGACGGCGAGCGGGGCGTCCCAGCGAGCACGGGAACGACGACGTACGCCCGGTCGTCCGGTTCGGTGGAGCGGGCGGTTCAGATCCAGTCCCGCCGCTTGAAGCTGATGTACAGGCCGATGGACAGGACCACCATCAGTGCGGTCGAGGCGACGAAGCCCCATTCGGCGTTGAAACCCGGGTACGGGACGTTCTGTCCGTAGAAGCCGGTGATGGCGGTGGGCACCGCGATGATCGACGCCCAGCTGGTCACCTTCTTCATGATCAGATTCATTCGGTTGCTCTGGATGGTGAGGTTGGTCTCCATGACAGAGGTGATCATGTCCCGCAGGGATTCGGTCCACTCGGTGGCGCGCAGGACGTGGTCGTAGACGTCCTGGAAGTAGGGCATCAGCGGCTCGTGGACGATGTGCAGGTCGCGGCGGAGCAAGGTGTTCACGACCTCGCGCATCGGCAGGACGACCCGGCGCAGCTTCACCAGGCTCTTACGCAGTTCGAAGGACCTGCGCTGGACCGACTCGATCTCCCGGCTGCCGTCCTCGAAGAGGATGTCCTCGACCTCCTCTATCCGGTCGTCCAACTCCTGCACGGCGTCGAAGTGGCCGTCCACCAGGACGTCGAGGAGTCCGTGGACCAAGAAGCCCACGCCGTGCTTGGCCAGGTCGGGGTTGCTGTCCCAGCGAGCGACCACCTGCTCGACGTCGAACGAGTCGTCCTTGTGGATGGTGATCAGCGCGTTGTCTGTGATGAAGACCGAGATCTCCGTCGCGCTGAGCTCCCCGCTCCCGGCGTTGGTGGTCACGGCGTAGGCGCTGAGGAACGAGTGGGTGCGGTAGCAGTCCAGTTTCGGGCGCTGGTGGTCGTGCCGGGCGTCCTCGACCGCCAGAGCGTGCAGGCCGAATTCCTCACTGATCATCTCGAAGTCGGCGGGCGTCGGTGCGCACAGATCGAGCCACACCATCGCCGAGGGGTCGGAGACGTACTCGGAGATGTCCTCTGCAGGGAAGTCCTCGAGTATCAGGTTGCCGCTTCGGTACAGTCGGGTTCTAGCCATGGCGGACAGCGTAACGACGCTCCATTCGCACCTGACGGCGACCCCGTCCGGACCGGCAGTGCCCTACGGACCGCGGCTTCAGCCGGAGGAAGATCACTGCGATGTGGAGTGCGGCGATTGAACCGCAGGTGCCTACGTGCGCATCGCGATGCCGTGCCATCGCTTCGGGTGACTGAGTCGGTGCCGGGCACTCGATCTGCTGCCCGGCCGGGTCGAGCGGGCCGGCCCGTCGGGCAGCGTTCCCGCCCCCGCGCGAGTGCGTTTTCACGGACCGGAAGGGGCGTGGTCGAGATCACGCCCCGTACAGGGTCACCTACGGTGGCGTAGGTCACTTCATGCAGTGAACTATTGCAGTCATGGCTGACTACCAGGAGACCCTTGACCTCAGCTCCTACGCAGCCCTCGGGGACAGCTTCACCGAGGGCCTCAACGACCCAGGCCCGGACGGCCAGTTCGCCGGTTGGGCGGACCGTCTCGCCGGAATGCTGGCCGCGCGCCGCCCCGACAGCGACTTCCGCTACGCCAACCTCGCCGTCCGGGGACGGCTGCTCGACCAGATCGTCGCCGAGCAGGTTCCGCAGGTCCGGCGGATCGCGCCCGACCTGGTGACCCTGTGCGCGGGAGGGAACGACATCCTTCGGCCGGGCAGTGACCCGGACGACATCGCGGCGCGCTTCGAGGCCGCGGTGGTGGAACTGCGCGAGCACGTGGACACCCTGCTGATCTGCACCGGCTTCGACACCCGCGGCGTCCCGGTGTTCGGAATGCTCCGTGGCAAGATCGCGACCTACAACGCACACCTGCGGGCGATCGCCGACCGCAACGGCTGCCGGGTCGCCGACCTCTGGTCGCTGCGCGCGGTGCACGACCGCCGCGCCTGGAGCGAGGACCGCCTGCACCTCTCCCCGGAGGGGCACCAGCGCGTCGCCCTGCTCGCCGCCCGTGCCCTCGGCCTCGCGGTGGACGACCCCGAGGCGCCGTGGCCCTACCAGCCGACCCCGTCCCCGGCCGACCTCCGCCGGGAGAACATCCAGTGGGCCCGCGAGTTCCTGCTCCCCTGGGTCGGCCGGCGGCTGCGCGGTGAGTCCTCGGGTGACCACATCGAGGCCAAGCGCCCTGACCTGCTGCCGCTCTGACCCACAGTCAGCACATACTGCCGATTGCCGACTGGACGTACGACGAATCCCCTCGACTCCTTCCCCCGAACGGGCCGACCTTCCAACAGCGCCACTCCCCGGGGGTGGTTGATGCCCGCGCAGGTTCTCCCGGCGACGACTACCGAACGTAGTCTGACGGTGCCACACCGAGGACCCGATCGGCGGACGGGTCCGGGCGAGGACCGCAGGGGTACGTATGGAGCGGGGACCGGAGGCGGGCGGGAACGGTACGGCGCAGGCCGGACCGACAGGCGCGGAGTGCGAGTTCGGCGCCCGGCTGAGGGAGTTGCGGGCAGCGCGGCAGGTCTCGCTGAGCGAGCTGGCCCGGCTGATCCACTACAGCAAGGGCTATCTCAGCAAGATCGAGAACGGCACCAAGCCGGCCACCCCCGACGTGGCCCGCCGCTGCGACGAGGCCCTGCGGAGCGGCGGCGTACTGCTCCGGCTGGTGGGCGCGGCCGCAGCCCGGACGGCGGTCCCGGCTCCGGGCCGACCGCAGTCGCGGGCGGCGGAGTCGGACACCGTCCGGCCCGAGTGCCCGTACCCCGGGCTGGCGGCGTTCGGCTCGCGCGAGGCCCGCTGGTTCTTCGGCCGGGAGGCGGTCACCACCGCACTGCTGGACCGGCTCGCCGAACGGATCGGCCACGGCCCGGTCGCGCTCGTGGCGCCCTCCGGCGCGGGCAAGTCCTCACTTCTGATGGCGGGTCTGCTGCCCGCGCTGGGGGACGGCGCACTGCGGGACGGCGCACTGCGCGATGGGCCGCTCGTCGGACCTCAGCGCGAGGGCACCGCGCTCGGCGGGCCCCGGCCGGCCGGCGGCCGCCCCGACTGCGCCGACTGGCCGGTCGTGACGGGCACGCCGACCGCCCGTCCGATCGCCGCGCTGCTGCGGGCCCTGGAGTCGGCTCTCGGCGGCGTGGTACCGCAGTTGACGGTTACTCAGGTTCGCGACTCCCCGGAGGAGGCGGCCGGGACGATCCGCACCGCACTCGGCCGCGCCTGGCAGGGGCCGGCCGCCGGGCCGGAGGCGACGGGCGGTGGGGCACCGGGCGGGCTGGTGCTGGTGATGGACCAGTTCGAGGAGACCTTCACCCTCTGCCCGGACGAGACCGAGCGGCGCGCCTTCGTCCGCCTGCTGCACGCCCTGGCGGTTCCCCCGCCCCTCCCCGCAACCGTCGGACCGCCCGCCCAGCTACCGCCTACCCTTCCGCCACCCACCCAGCTGCCGGTAGCCGTCCTGCTCGGCGTGCGCGCCGACTTCTGCGGGCGGTGCCTCGAACACCCCGAACTGGCCCCGGTGTTCACCCACGGCTCACTCGCTCTGCCCCCGATGAACGCCGCCGAGCTGCGTGCCTCGATCACCCGCCCCGCCGAACAGGTCGGCCTGGTCCTGGAACCGGGCCTGGTCGAACTGTTGCTGCGGGACCTCGGCAGCCCGGACGACCTGGGAGGCGGCACCGGGCCCGGCCCGCACCCGGGCGCCCTGCCGCTGCTCTCGCACGCGCTGCGCGCCACCTGGCAGCAGCGCCAGGGCCGGGTGATGACCGTCGACGGCTATCTGCGCAGCGGCGGGATCCACGGTGCGGTGGCCAGGACCGCCGAAGACGTGTTCACCCGACTCACACCGTCCCAACAGAAGGTCGCGCGCCGCCTGTTGGTGCGGCTGGTGCACCTGCGCGAAGGTGGCGAGGAGACCCGGTCGCGAGCCGAACGCGACCGGCTGCTGGGACAGTCGGCCGATCCGGAGGATGCGGCGGCGGTGCTGGACGCCTTCGTCCGGGCCCGGCTGGTGACGGCGGACCGCGAAACGGTGGAGATCACCCATGAGGCGCTGCTGCGGGCCTGGCCCCGGCTGCGGCGCTGGATCCAGGTCGACCGCACCGCGCTGCTGGGCCGCCAGCAACTGGCCGAGGCCTCCGCCGAGTGGACCCGCGCGGGGCAGGACCCCGCTCTGCTCTACCGGGGCACCAAGCTGGCAGCGGCCCACGACTGGGCCGAGGACGGCGGTCGGCGGGCCGAACTCGGCCAGGCCGAGACCGAGTTCCTCACCGCGAGCACGGCTGCCGAGGACGCCCAGCGGCAGGCGACCGCTCGGCAGTCCCGCCGCCAGCGGCGGATGGTGGCCACCCTCGGTGCGCTGCTGGTGCTGACCCTGCTCGCCGGGGCGCTCGCGTTCCAGCAGCGGTCGGGCGCCCTGGCGCAGCGACGCCAGGCGCAGTCACGGGCGATGGCGGCCCGTTCGGCGGCGCTGGCGGTGGGCCGTCCCGAGGCGGCGATGCTGCTGGCCCGTGCGGCGTACCGGAGTTCACCGACCGTGGAGGCGCGTGGTGCGCTCCTGAGTACCCAGGCGCAGCCGTTCCAGGGCCGGCTGCTCGGCCACACCGGTCCGGTGAACGCGGTCGCCTTCGCGCCGGACGGCGGGCTGCTGGTGTCCGGCGGTTCGGACGACGCGGTGAAGCTGTGGGACGCTTCGCGGCGCACCCTGGTGGCGACTCTCACGGGGCATCGGGGCCGGGTGCGCTCGGTGGCGTTCAGTCCGGACGGCGCCTCGGTGGCCTCCGCCGCTTCGGACGACACGGTGCGGCTGTGGGATGTCGCCTCCCGGCAGCCGTCCGCCACTCTGGCCGGTCACGGCGGCGGCGCCCGTGCGGTGGCGTTCAATCCGGACGGGCGGGTGCTGGCGTCGGCGGACGCGGACCACGCGGTCCGGCTCTGGGACACCGGAAGCCACCGGAGCATCGCCGTCCTCACCGGTCACACCGATGATCTCGACGCGGTCGCGTTCAGCCCGGACGGGCACATCCTGGCCTCGGCCGGCGCCGACCGTACGGTGCGGCTGTGGGACACCGTGACGGACAGTCCGATCGCCACGCTCTTCGGCCATGCCGACGATGTCCTCGGCCTGGCCTTCAGCCCGGACGGGCGGACCCTGGCCTCCGGCAGCGCCGACCGCACGGTGCGGCTCTGGGACGTGGGCGGCCTGCAGAACACCGCCACCTTGACCGGCCACACCGACGACGTCAACGCGGTCGCCTTCACCCCGGACGGCAGCACGGTGGTCAGCGCCGGCGGCGACGGCACGGTGCGGCTGTGGGACGTGCCGAGTCTGCGGACGGTCGGAATGCTGACCGGGCACACCGACTACGTCCAGGGGGTCGCGGTGAGTACGCGCGGGCAGGTGGCCACCGCGGGCTTCGACCAGTCGGTGGTGCTGTGGGACCCGGCGACGGCCGCAGTGGTGCCCCGTCCGTTCACCGAGGTGTGGAAGGTGGCCTTCGGTCCGGACGGCCGGCGGATGATCACCGCCGGGACGGATCACACGGTGTGCGTCTGGGACGCCGGCTCGCACCGCCTGCTGCACTCGCTCACCGGTCACCAGGGCTCGGTGTTCACGGTGGCGGCGAGCCCGGACGGCACGCTGGCCGCCTCGGGCGGCGCCGACCGCACGGTCCGGCTCTGGGACCTCGATCGCGGGCAGCCGCTGGCCGTACTCACGGGTCATCAAGGGTCGGTGCTCGCAGTCGCGTTCAGTCCGGACGGACGGCTTCTCGCCTCGGCGGGCGAGGACCGCACGGTGCGGATCTGGGACGTCCGGGAGCAGCGGTCGATCGCGGTGCTCACCGGGCACACCGACTTCGTCAACGCGCTCGCGTTCAGCCCGGACGGACGGGTGCTGGCGAGCGGCAGCGACGATCTGACGATCAGCCTCTGGGAGGTGGCCGGCGCCCGGCTGGCGGGGACGCTGACCGGGCACACCGGTTCGGTGCGCGGCCTGGCCTACAACCCCGACGGGCGCACCCTGGCAAGCAGCGGCAACGACGCGACCGTACGCCTGTGGGACACCGCGACCGGACTGGCCGTCACCACCCTGACGGGGCACACCGGTTCGGTGCGCGGCCTGGCCTTCAACCGGGACGGGCGCACCCTGGCAAGCAGCGGCAACGACGCGACCGTACGCCTGTGGGACACCGTGGCCCACCAGAGCATCGCGGTTCTCACCGGCCACACCAGCGCGGTCTGGGGGGTCGCGTTCAGCCCGGACGGGCTGACCCTGGCCAGCAGCGGCAACGACGGCGCGGTCCGACTGTGGAACACCGATCCGGGCCGGCGCGCCGCGGCCGTCTGCGCCCTGGTCGGGCCGGTGGACCGGGCCCGGTGGGCCCGCCTGCTCCCGGACCAGCCGGACGACGGCGGGTGCACCGGGTCGTGACCGGGTAGCGGGAGCCACATCTATACAAGCGTCTAAAACGTACGTACCATCAACTGGCATGACCGCCACCAACGCCCGCGCGGACCGTCGCGCCTGGATGGGGCTCCTCGTCCTCCTGCTCCCGTCCCTGGTCCTCTCGATGGACATGGGAGTGCTCTTCTTCGCCGTGCCGTTCATCAGCGCCGATCTGCGACCGAGCGGCACCCAGCAGCTATGGATCATGGACAGCTACTCACTGCTGCTGGCCGGGCTGCTGATACCCATGGGAGCGCTCGGCGACCGGATCGGCCGCCGCCGGCTGCTGCTCTGCGGCGCGGCCGGCTTCGCCGCCGCCTCCCTGCTCGCCGCGTACTCCGGCGGGGCGGTCCAGCTGATCGCCGCCCGCGCCCTGCTCGGCGTCACCGGCGCCACCCTGATGCCCTCGACCCTGGCGCTGATCCGGAACATGTTCCAGGACCCGAGACAGCGCCAGAGGGCCATCGCCGCCTGGACCGCCGCGATCACCGGCGGCGCCGCACTGGGCCCGGTGGCCGGCGGGCTGATGCTGGAGCACTTCCGGTGGAGCTCGGCCTTCCTGCTGTCCGTTCCGGTGATGGCGCTGCTGCTGCTCACCGGTCCGTCCCTGCTCCCCGAGTACCGCGCCCCGCGGCGCGGCGACTTCGACCTGCTCGGCGCCGGGCTGTCGACGGCCTCGCTGCTGCCGCTCGTCTACGGCGTCAAGACGCTGGCGGTCGAGGGCTGGAGCCCGCTCCCCGCTCTGCTGCTCGTGGCCGGGATCGCGCTCGGCGGCCTCTTCATCCACCGGCAGCGCACCACCGCGCACCCGCTCGTCGACCTGGGCCTGTTCCGGATCGAAGCCTTCAGCGGGGCTGTCACGGTCAACACCGTCGCCATGTTCGCCATGATGGGCTTCAGCCTCTTCACCTCGCAGTACCTGCAGCTGGTCAAGGGCATGGATCCGCTTACCGCCTCACTCTGGGCGCTGGCCCCGAGCCTCGGGGTGGGCGTGGCAGTCGGCGCCTGTTCCGCGCTGTCCGGCCGGGTCCGACTGGCCCACCTGGTGACCGGCGGGTTCCTGGTCGGCGGGGCCGGCTTCGCACTGATGACCCGGGTCGAGCCCCACTCGCCGCTGGCCCTGGTGCTCACGGCGGCGGGCGTACTCTGCGCGGGCACCGTCGGAACCACGACGCTCACCGCCGACCTGGCGCTCTCGGCCGCCCCCGCCGAGCAGGCCGGTGCTGCCGCCGCCGCTTCCGAGACCGCGACCGAACTGGGCAGCTCGCTGGGCATCGCCGTGCTCGGCGCGGCCGGCGCGGCGGTCTACCGCTCACGGCTGGACAGCGCGCTGCCGGCCCACCTGCCGGGCGGAGCGGCGCGGGCGGCGCACGAAACGCTCGGCAGCGCCGTCACCGTGGCGGCACAGCTGCCGGGCCGGGCGGGTGACGAGCTGCTCACCGCCGCCCGGTCGGCGTTCACGGACGGGATGCACCTGGCGGCGCTCGTGGGCCTGGTCCTGATGGCCGGGGCAGCACTGGGGGCCGGCCGGCTGCTGCGCCACCTCCCGGACGCCGCTGCGAAACCAGCCGGAACGCCTGCGACTGACGCCCTGTCGGAAAAATTGACGATTCCCTGATGCTAGATCAGTCTTCTTTGACAACACGCAGATTGGGAAACTTACAGCCTGTGTTCCACACGCGAAGAACAGGGGTTCCGCAAAGGGAAATAGGGGATGCCCAAAGCTGGATCAAGGTCATAGCGTCCGATACGGCCGAGCGCGGAGGCGCGCCGGATCCCCTTCGAACCGCAGGTGCCGACGGACCCAACTACGGCCGCTCGCCGACCAAACCTGACCTCGGTGCTGCCCTCCTAAATGGTCCCCGCCGCCACCGTGGTGGTGCCGGAACTGCCGTACACGGTGAGCGGGAAGGTGGACACCAAGGCGCTGCCCGACCCGTTCGGTGACCGGCCGGCCGCCGCGGAGCGCGGGGCGGAGCCGTCCGCCGCGCTGGATCCGGTCGAGGAGACGGTGGCCGGGATCTGGGCGCGCACTCTCGGTGTGGAGCGCTCGCGGCTGGACGCCCAGGCCGACTTCTACCACCTCGGCGGTACCTCGCTGTCCCTGCTCGCCATGCTCGCTGCCGTCTGCCGCGAGGTGCTGACACCGGCGCAGGAGGACGCCTTCATGGGAGAACTGGCCCGGATCCTCGGTGAGCCGACCCTGGAACGCGTGGCCGCTCTCGCCCGCGAGGCCATCGGCTGAGGTCGCACCGGCCCCGCCCGGTCCGGCCGTTGCGACCGCCGGGCGGGGCGGCGCCGCCCCAGCCGTACGGCGGTGCGGGGTTTCGCGGTCCGTCGGCGCACCGGTCGTTTCCCGAACGTTTCCCGTATCCCGGCGAGTTGGGAGACGGCCGCCTGCTGGCCTTTCACCCCTCCGATGCGGAACGCTCAAGCCATCGGCCCGCCGGAGCCCGCAGGGGCTCCGCCGGCTCCGCCGCGCTCCGCCGGGCCGACCCCAACCGGGGCCCGCGAGCAAATCGGCCAACCGGACCGTCCACCGGGACGGGAGGCTCGTGGGCCCAGGTCCACCTGTGGGTCGGGATTCACCGAGGACCTCAACCGGCCTACCCGGCACGCCGTGTGACCCCCCGCCCCGGTGTGGTAGCCGCGTCCGTCACCGAGAAAGCCGAGCACAACCATGGGATTCCGCCTCGCGTCAGCCGCCGTCGCGACAGCCCTCGCCCTCGCCGTCGCCTTCGGCCCGGCGCCCGCCGGCATCGCGACCGCCGCCGACCCGGTCTGCGACGTCCTCGCCCCCGGTGCCTCGGCCGCCGCCGAGGGCGCCGTCCGGGCAGCCTGCTCGCAGATCGGCACCTGGTACACCTGGGGCGGTGGGCACGGCGCCCGGCCCGGTCCCACCTACGGCCATCCGGACGGGGTGGACCCGGCGAGCGACCACGACGCCGAGCGGCTGGGGTTCGACTGCTCGGGGCTGGTCCGGTACGCGTACGCCCAGGCGGTCGGCCAGGACGTCCTCGACGGCTCGGCCGACCAGCAGTTCCACACCGTCCACGCGGCCCAGCGCCTCACCCCCGACCAGATCCCCGGCTCGCTGCTGCCCGGAGACCTGATCGCGTACGGGAGTTCGGCCGGCCTCCATCACATCGCCGTCTACCTGGGCGCCGGGAGGACGGTCGAGGCCCGGCAGTCCGGCACCCATGTCGCGGTCAACGACCTGCGGCTGGGCGGCGAGCTGTTCGGGGCCGTGCGGATCGACCCGGGACCGGTGCGGGGCCCGCTGGTGAGCACCTGGGGCACCGGGGTGTGGACGCACGCCCGGCCCGCGATGGAGAGCGCCCGGGTGTACGCCTTCGCCGGCCCGACCACCGTGCGGGTGGAGTGCCAGAAGCACGCCCAGAGCGTGACGGCCGAGGGGATCACCAACGACGCCTGGTCGTTCCTGCCGGACTACCGGGCGTGGATCACCAACATCTATCTCCGGGGCGGCTACTGGCTCGACGGCGTCCCGGCCTGCGGCTGAGCCAACCGCCCACCACGCCGACCCCCCGGAGCGTCCCGGCTGTTCAGCCGGCCGGGGCCAGCACGCCCGCGCGGCGCAGCAGCCAGCGGTTCGTCCGCCCGACCAACCCCGCCCGGTCCAGCACTCCGATCACCTTGGACGCCATCCCGGTCTTGACGGCCCGCCAGTGCGGGTTGGCTCGGGCGGCGTCGCGCCCGACGTTCGGGTCGATGCCGACGGCGGCGTAGACCCGGGGGTGGATCAGACTCTTGGTCGCCCGAAGGATGATCAGGCCGATGAACAGTTGCTCCCAGCGGCGCCGGACCGGGCCGAGGTGCCCCCGCCGGAGCTCCTCGCGGGCGTAGCTGATGTGCCGGGACTCCTCGATCACATGGATCCGGGAGACCTGGCGGGTCAGCGGCTGCAGCGACTCGTCGTTCATGATCTCGCGCTGGAAGGCGTCCAGGATCTCCTCGACGTACATGGTGCCGCCGAAGGTCTGGCTGTGCGTCGAGGTGGCCTTGAAGAAGCGTCCGAGCTCGTGCGAGAGCCGGCCGGGCCCGTAGGCGGGTGCGCCCATCCACGAGATCATCCTGGCGAACATCACCGAGTGCCGGCACTCGTCGGCTATCTCCGTCAGCGCGTACTGCACATGCGCGGTGGTGGGGTCCCGGTCGAAGGCGTGGCGCAGCAGCATCTGCATCAGGATCTCCTCGAACCAGATGCCCACGCTGGCGATGCTGGCCACCTCGTGCTTGCTGAGCTCGATCCGCTGCTCCTCCGACAGCCCCTCCCACAGCTCGGTGCCGTAGAGCGAGAGGTGCCTCGGCGGGCAGTAGTAGCGCCCGGGCAGCGGAGCGGCGGACCAGTCGACGTCCTTGAGCGGGTCGAAGGAGAGCTTGGCGGAGGAGGCGAGCAGGCGCTCGGCCGTACGCCGGCGGTCCCGCACCTGCTGCTCGGCGCCCGCGCGGCTGCGCTGGGTCACGGTCATGGGCAACTCCTCCTCGGCTCACGAGGGGCGGCCGGCCTGGCAAGCCTCTCCTTCCCGAAGCTAGAGACTATTAGACGTTGCGTCAATAGCGGTGGCAGCAGACGCCCGCGCCCGCGGGGCACAGGGCTGCTGCGCCGGTCCGCTCGAGGGGCTTTCCGTGTGTTCGCCCGCTCGGCTGCCCACCAGCAGCGCCGCCACCACCATGGGGTCTCTCCCAAAGCCTCACATCTGGCACCTGTCGGTCGATCGGGTGCCGTGCCTACTGTCTCCTGGACGCGGATCGCGTCCGAGGCGCGAGACAGAACGGCGGGACAGAGCGCCGGAACGCACCGAACAGAGCACAGAGCTTGGAAAGACGACGATGGACTACTGCGCACCCTGCCGCCGCCACCTCAACGGTGCGCTGTCCTGTCCCGGCTGCGGTGCGCCGGCCTCCGCCGAAGCCCCCTTCGCCGGATCCACGCCCGGACCAGCGGACCACCCGGGCCCCGTCACCGACCCGCTGCCCGGGCCGGCGGAGGCTCGCCGCAACCGGCGCAGCAGACGCAGATCCCGGCGTCGGGGGCGGCTGCTCGCCGTCACGGCGGTGACGCTGGCCCTCGGCGGCGCGGGCGTGCTGGCACTGACCCCGCCGCAGTCCGGCGGGCCGACCGGGCCGGCCCCCACACCCGCCGCCGAGGACCACGGACCGGAGGTGGCCCTCCAGACGGCGCCGCCCGCTCCGTCGCCGATCACCCCCAGCACCTCGCCGTCGGCCGGAGCGACCAGGTCCAGAGCCCACTCACGGCCGAGCGGCCCCCCGTCCAGCTCGGCACCCGTCCCCACCGTCTCGGCGGCGACCGCCTCCTCGACGACCGCACCGAGGCCGTCCACGACCCCTCGACCGACGAAACCCGCGCCGTCGCCGTCACCGACCTGTACCCACTTCCTCTTCTGGTGCAGCTGAGCCGGGCCCGCCTCCCGTTGGCCGCACCCGCTCCTCCGCCCGTAGCAGTCGCCACCCTCTCCGCCGTCCCTGCAGGCCGTTCCGGGGCGACGAGCCGGTAATCAGGCGAGTGCCCCCGCGCCGACCGTTCGGTGCCCGTCGGCCATCTCTGGCGACGGGGAACGGGCCAGCACGCGCGCGGTAGGCCGGGAACCCGGCCATGCGTACGCGCGGCTCGGTCGGTGCGGTCCGTAGCCGTCTCACGCCCGCGAACACTGCCCGCGCACGCCACCGCAGCCGTGGACCGTACCCCGGCGACCGTCGTACCCGCCAAGGACGCGGACCCCGTGCCCGCAGCCGGCGGCCACGACGACTGCCTCGGCCTTCACAATGGTGCCCAGGAGACCGTCGACCGCGACGGCCGGCCCGTCCGACCACCGAACCCGTCCGACCACTGAAGAAGGAGACGCCGTGAGCGAGCAGACCGCCGTTGCCCAGCGGATCGCCGACACCATTCGCCCCGCCATGCTCAGCGGTCTGCAGGACGCCCAACTCCACGGTCCGGGAGGCGCCCAGCACATCAGCAACTGGGCGGACTGGATCGCGGCCACCGTCGCCGAGCACGTCGTCCAACCGATCGCCGCCGAACGGGACGCCTTCGCCGACCGCGTCGACACGCTCAGCCACATCGCCAAGCGCCACAAGGAGGGCTACGCGGACGCCGTACGGGACAAGCAGCAGTTGGAGGCCCGGATCGAGGCTCTGGAGGCGGAGCTGGCCCAGTTGCGCACAGCCGAGTAGGCCCACCAGTCCTGACGGCCCACCCGGCTCGTGAGCTGCTCCCCTCCGACACGGTGGAGGAGCAGCTCACGAGCCGGGCCGCCTTCTGCCGCTGCCATCCCTCCGTGGGGTCCGGACCGCCTGCTCCGCTGCTGGCGTCATCCCACGCCGATGCATAAGCCCGGGCTACTTCGCCAAGCGCGACGCCCTGCTCACCCAGGCGGGCTCCCGGGTCTACGGACGGCCCATGGCCTGAGCCCGCGCCGGAAGGGCTCGCCAGGCCTTCCGAGGCGCTTGCGTTCAGCGGGCCGACTGGTCCGGGATCTCCGGACGGCGCGACCCGAGGACGGGGGCCGCGGCCTCCCAGTAGTCAGGGTCGACCGGCCCACGGCGGCGCAGGTCGACCCTGACCTGGTCGGCCAGCCTGCGGGTGTCCCGCCGGTTCACCGCAGCGCCCAGCCCCGCGCCGACCAGCAGCGGCGTCAACGACGGCAGCCGGTGCAGGGTGCCGCGGGCCAGCCGCTTGCGCAGCTTCTGCCGCACCTCCGCGCCGATCGCCACCGCCGCGAGCCCGGCCGGGCCGATCAGCGCGGACGGCTCGATGCCCCGGCGGTTCGCCCAGGCGGCGACGTACTCGGTGCCGCGCTGCGTGGCGCTGCCGACGGCGGGCTGGCCGTAGACCTGGTGCAGTTCGGCGATCAGTTTGACCTCCACCGCCGCGACCGCCAGCGTCTCGGAGGCGATCTCCGCCGCCATCGCGGGCGGCACCGGCAGCATGGCCACCGCGCCGACACTCGCCCCCACGGCGGCCGACGCCCGGCACGCCCCGGCGACCAGCCGGTCGGCCAGGTCCTCGGGCCCGACGGCGTCCGGGTGGTGGGCGCGCAGTGTCGCGAGGTCCCGTACCGGGATGCGCGGCGCCGCCTGCAGCAGCCGCTCGGACAGCAACCGGCCGCCCTCGCCCGCGCCCCTGGCCGCCGCGAGGCCGCCGTGCCCGAGCATCCGCGCCACCGAACGGACCAGCGCGGTGGCCCGCTCAGCCCCTCTGCGCCGGTACCACCGCTCCCGGGCCGCAGGGGGCACCTCCGCCGGAGGTCGCTCCATCTCCTCGGCCAGCGCGGACAGCTCCTCGACCGCCGCGGCCTCGTCGGGCTCCGCCCTCCGCCCCTCCGGCGGTGTTCCGGCCGCTCCGGGGCCTCCGGCCTGCGCCGGGTTCCCGGCCGCCGCGGCCTCGTCGGGCTCGGCCGTCCCCGGCGTCCCGGCGTCCGGCCGGCCGTCGCGCGTGGGCGGACCCGACGGCTCGGCGCCGTCCCGGCCGTGCCGGCGGAACCTGCGGAAGGACGTTCCCATGTCCTCCGCCTACCCGCCCCACCATCCCGGCACGCCTCAGCGGCACCATCCACGCCCCCGCGTACGGGCGCGGCCCCACGATGTGGGCTGCCGGAGCGGCAGCTTCGCGAACGCCTGGCCGATCGGCGGCGCACCCGTGACCCCTCCCCCTGGACGGCAGATGCCAGAATCGGCACAGCGCGGCACCCGGCCCGCGCCCCGGGAGGAGAGAGACGTGGACACCGGCGCAGCCCCGATCGCAGCCATCGACATCGGCGGTACCAAGATCGCTGCGGCGCTGGTCGGCAGTGCCGGCACCCTGCTGACGCGTACTCAACGGCCGACCCCGGCCGCCTCCGACGGGGAGACCGTGCTCGGCGCGGTGCTGGACGCCCTGGACGAGCTGGCCACCGCACCGGGCTGGGCCGAGGTGCGGGCGCTGGGCGTGGGCAGCGCCGGTCCGGTGGACATCGGCCGAGGCACCGTCAGCCCGGTCAACATCCCCGGCTGGCGCGGCTTCCCGATCGTGGAGCGACTGTCAGCCCACCCCGCCGCCAGGGGCCTGCCGGTGGTACTGGCCGGGGACGGCATCGCCATCGCGGCCGCCGAGCACCGTTTCGGCGCGGCGCGACCGTACGACAACGCGCTGTGCATGGTGGTGTCCACCGGTGTCGGCGGAGGCCTGGTCCTGAACGGCGGACTCCACACCGGGCGCACCGGGAACGCGGGTCACATCGGGCACATCACCGTCGACCTCGACGGCGATCCCTGCCCGTGCGGCAGTCGCGGCTGCGTGGAGCAGCTGGCCAGCGGTACGGCCATCGCCCGCTACGCACTGCGCTCGGGCTGGCGCCCGGCCGGCCAGGACACCTCGGCGGTCGCCGTGGCCGCCGCCGCCCGTGCCGGGGATCCCCGCGCGCGGGCCGCGTACGAGCGGGCGGGGCGGGCGCTGGCCGCCGCGATCGCGGCCACGGCGACGCTGGTCGAGATCGAGGCGGTGGTGATCGGCGGCGGGGTGGCCCAGGCCGACGGCCTGCTGTTCGACCCGCTCCGGGCCCACCTGAAGACGTACGCGGCTCTCCCGTTCGCTGCCGGCCTCACGGTGCACCGGGCCCGGCTGGGTACGGACGCCGGCCTGGTCGGCGCGGCGGCGGTGGCGCTGGCCGCCGGAGCCTGAGCGCACGGTGGCGGCCCGGTCCCCGCGGGCCGGGCACCTCCACCCGCCCCGAGCCGCGGGGGTACCCCCGGCCGGAGGCTGGGGGCGGGTACCCCCGGCCGGAGGCTGGGGGCGGGTACCCCCGGCCGGAGGCCGGGGGCGGCGCGCCGGTGCCGAAAGGGAGGAGCGAGGAAGCGACCGACGAAGGAGGGAGCGCGGGAGCAGGGGGCACCTCCCAGCCGACAAGGCTGGGGGAGACTGTCGGCACCGGGCCAGAGCGCCCGGAGGCGAGCGGGCGAGTAACAGCCCCGGGCTCGCGAGACCCTCCGGGGACGCGGCGGACCGCGCGAACGAGCGCGCGCCTCATCGAAGGGGTCGCCAGGTGTCCCGGAGGGTGCAACCCGTGCCGCCGGGTTCAAACGGCCGGACGCCGTTCGCCGCCCGCGCTCCCCCGCTCCCCTCGGGCCGCCGGGCGCCACCCGGCCGCCCCTGGGCGAAGCGATCTCGCGTGGAGCGACGGCACAGCCCCATGGGACGATGACAGGGCTGACTCACTGACCCCCGGACGGTTGCGTGGCCATGCATACCGACGAGCAGGGACCTGGTGCGGCGCCCCACCGCGGCTCCACGGGTGGGGAGCGGACGCACGACGGCCTGCTGACGGTCCCGATCGCCACCGCGCTGGTCGCGGCCGACGGCCGGATCCTGCACTGGAGTCCGGACGCGGAGGTGCTGCTCGGCTACACCGCCGAGGAGGCGATCGGCCGGTACGCCGCCGAGTTGCTGGTCCCCGACGAGCTTCGGCCCGAGGTGCTGGACCTGTTCGACAGCATCCTGAACGGGCGCCCGTGGTCCGGGGTCTTCCCGGTGCGGCACCGCGAGGGCCACCACGTGGTCCTGGAGTTCCGCACCCATCCGATCGCGGGCCCCGAGGGCGGGCCGCTGGTGCTCGCGGTGGCCTCGGACGTGACCGTGCTGCAGCAGCTGCAGGCCGATCTCGCGGTACTGGACGGGTTCTTCAACCAGTCGCCGGTGGGGATGGCGGTGTACGACCGGCAGCTGCGCTTCGTCCGGCTCAACGAGGCGCTGGCCCGGGTGAACGGGGTGTCGGTGGTGGGGCACCTGGGCCGCCGACTGAGCGAGGTGCTGCCGGGGATCAACGGCGCCGAGATCGAGGAGGTGATGCGGCAGGTGCTGGAGGGCGGCGACCCGGTGGTCGATGCCCGCTCGCACGGCCGCACTCCCGCCGACCCGGAACACGACCACGCCTGGTCGGCCTCGTACTTCCGGCTGGAACGGCCGGACGGCGAGGTCCTCGGGGTCAGCTCCACCGTGGTCGATGTGACCGCGCGCTACCGCGCCGAGTCGCGGGCCGCCCGGGCGCAGGAGCGGCTCAGGGCGCTGGTCGAGGCGGGCGAATCGGTCGGCACCACGCTCGATCTGCGGCGCACCGCAAGGGAGTTGGTCGACGCGATGGTGCCCAGGGTGGCGGACGTCGCCTCGGTGTTCGCGCTGGAACGGCTGGTGTCCGGGCCGGAGAAGAACGAGTACGGGACGCCCCGGAAGCACGAGAAGGACGTGCGGCTGGTACGCCGGCTGGCGGTGGGCACCTGCGACCCGTCGTACCCGATCCGGTACCTCCCCACCGAGGCGGTGTACCGCCTCCCGCCCGATTCGCCGTACGAGCGGGCGATGGCCGGCCGCCGTACCGTGGTGATTCCGTCCTCGGAGCTGCCGCTGCTCACCACCGGCATGCCGCCCGACCAGCTGCAGGCCTACCGGGGCAAGCACTCGCAGACGGTCCGGATCACCCCGCTGGTGGCCCGGGGCACGGTGCTGGGCATGGTGGTGTACTCGCGGCGCGGCTCGCACGCCCCGCTGGACGACGAGGACGCCAGGCTCGGCGACGAGCTCGCCGCCCGGGCGGCGGTGTCCATCGACAACGCCCGGCTCTACCAGCGGCAGCACGAGACGGTACTGGCCAGGGCGGAGGCGCTGCGCACCGCGAAGGCGGCCCAGGCACGCCTCGCGCTGGTGAACCGGGCCTCGGCGAAGATCGGCACCACACTCGATCTCGCGCAGACGGCAAGGGAGTTGGCCGAGGTGGCGACCCCCGAGCTGGCCGAGTCGGTGGTGGTGGAGGTGCTGGAGGCGCTGGTGAGCGGCGAGGAGACGGTGACGCCCAGCCCGGGCGACCGTTCGGCGCTGCTGCGCCGGATGGCCTTCCACGCCACACCGGGTTCCCGGCTGAAGCCGATCGCGCAGGTCGGCGACGTACACCTGTTCCCGCCGTCCACGCCGTTCGCCTGGGCGCTGGCGCACCGCCGTCCAGTGCTGATACCGGCACTCGAGGGTGACGCGCTGAGCTGGTTCACCGACGACCCCGAGCGGCTGGCAGCCGCCTCCGCGGAGGGGGTCGGCTCGTGCATGGTGGTGCCGCTGATCGCCAGGGGCTCACCGGTCGGCGTGACCGCCTTCTACCGCCACCGGAGCCAGGCCCGCTACACCGAGGACGACCTGGCGCTGGCCGGGGAGCTGGCCGCCCGCGCGGCGGTGTCGATCGACAACGCCCTGCTCTACAACCGGGAGCGCGAGGCGGCCCGGCTGCGCAAGCAGGCGCTGGACGAGGCGCACGCCGCGCAGCAGCGCCTCGCCCTGCTGAACGAGGCCAGCACCCGGATCGGGACCACCCTGGACGTCCAGCGCACGGCGCACGAGCTGGTCAAGGTGGTGGTGCCGCGGTTCGCCGACTTCACCACGGTCGACCTGCTGGAGTCGGTGCTGGAGGGGGACGAGCCGGACGCGCTGCCGATGGACGGTCCGGTGCTGCTGCGCGCGGTCGCCGTCGGTGAGCTCGGCAAGAACGGCGAGCTGACCGAGGCGGGGACGATGGCCGACAGTTCGGATCCGGTCGGCGGCCTCTCGCAGTCCGCCACGGTGTACGCGCAGAGCCTGCGGACCGGGCGCTCCATCCTGGTGGCCGAGGTGGACGAGGAGGCGCTGCGCCGGATCGTGGCGGCGCCCGAGCGGGTGGTGCCCAGCCTGGCGGCCGGCGTGCACTCGTACATCATGGTGCCGCTGCTGGCCCGGGGGGTGGTGCTGGGCGGGGCGGAGTTCGTCCGGATGGGCAATCCGGAGCCGTTCACCGCCGCGGACGTGGCGCTGGCCGAGGAGCTGGCCGCCCGGGCGGCGGTGTGTATCGACAACGCCCGGCTGTACCGGCGGGAACGGGACACCGCGCTGACCCTGCAGCGCAGTCTGCTGCCGCAGGAGGTGCACCGCTCGCTGGGCCTGGAGATCGCCTACCGGTACCAGCCGAGCAGTGTGATCAGCGAGGTGGGCGGCGACTGGTTCGACGTGGTGCCGCTGTCCGGCGGACGGGTGGCGCTGATCGTCGGCGACGTGATGGGCCACGGCATCCGGGCCGCCGCGACGATGGGCCAACTCCGCACTGTGGCAAGGACACTGATCACCATCGACCTCGATCCCGCCCGGGTGATGCGGCGGCTGGACGACGCCGCGACGGCGATCGGCGAGGGGCAGTTCGCGACCTGCGTCTGCGTGGTCTTCGACCCGCTGGACCGCAGCTGCATCGCGGCCGGAGCCGGGCACCTGCCGCCGGTGGTGGCCGAGGCGCCGGGTTCGGCCCGGCTGCTGGAGCTGCCACCGGGCGCACCGCTCGGGGTCGGCGGGGTGCCGTTCAGCTCCACGCACTTCACCCTGCCCGAGGACGGCATCCTGGTGCTCTACACCGACGGCCTGGTGGAGCGCCGGGGCCAGGACCTGGAAGAGGGCATGGAACTGCTGCGCCGCACGGTGGCCGACCGGCGGCCCACCCTGGAACAGAGCTGCGACGCCGTGGTCACCGCGCTGACCGCGGACACCGTCCAGGGGGACGACATCGCGGTGATCATGGCCCAGGCCCGGCCGGTGGGTGCGGACCGGCTGGCCGTGCTGCCGCTGGTGGGCGATCCGTCGCTGGTCCGCCACGCCCGACGGTTCATCCGCCACACCCTGAGGTCCTGGGGTCTCGCCGCGCTGATCGACCTCGCCGAGCTGCTGACCAGCGAGCTGATCACCAATGCCCTGGTGCACGCCGGGGCGCCGAACGAGGTCCGGGTCTTCCGCAACGCGGTCCTCACGGTGGAGGTCTCCGACATCGACAGCCACGCGCCGAGGATCCACCGGGCGCGGGACTCCGACGAGGGCGGGCGCGGCATACACCTGGTGAACGAACTCGCCCACCGCTGGGGCAGCCGGAGCACCGCCGAGGGCAAGGTCGTCTGGTTCGAGCTGGAGATCCCCCCGGGCGGCCCGCGCTGAGGCCCGCGCGGCACCCGGAGCCAGGGGCCGGCGAGGCACCCGTTCCGAGGCTCGGAGTGCCGGTGTCCGACCTCCCGCACCTCTCCCGCGCCTCTCCCGCGCCGGGGCGCCCGGCTGGATGGTGCTGAACTCCGGGGCGGGTGGCCTGACCTTGCGCGAACTCCTGGAGATCCTCCGGGGGTTGGCCGGCTGCCGGCTGGTCTCCGCCGACGTGGTGGAGGTCGCCCCGGCGTACGACCACTCGGAAGATCCGGCCGGCCCTGGCCGCGCCGGGACCCCGGGTGATCACCGGTCGGATAGCCTCGGCTGGGTACCTCAGCCGGAGGAGAGGAAGAGGGCACATGAACGACCAGCGCGTGCTCGACTGGTCCGAGGCGACCTGGCTCAACCCACCGCTGCGCACCGAGTCCGACGGCCGGGACCTGGTGGTGACCACCCGCGACCGGAGCGACTTCTGGCGCACCACCCACTACGGCTTCGAACGGGACAACGGGCACGCCCTGCTGACCGGGCTGGCGGTCGGCACGGCGGTCGAGGTGACCTTCCGGGCCCGGCTGGACCAGCCGTACGACCAGGCCGGCGCCATGGTCCGGGTGGACGAGCAGAACTGGATCAAGACGGGCGTCGAACTGACCGACGGGCTGCCGCACTTGGGCGCCGTGGTCACCCGGGGCCACTCCGACTGGTCGCTCGCCCCCGTCCCCGAGTGGGCCGACCGCCCCGTCACCGTCCGGGTCAGCCGCGGCCGGGACGCGGTGACCATCCGGGCCCGCTGCGGCAGCGAGCCCTGGCGCACGGTCCGGCTGGCCCCGCTGGCCGGACACCTGACGGCCTCCGCCGGTCCCTACTGCTGCTCCCCCGAACGCGAGGGGCTACGGGTGCAGTTCTCGCAGTTCACCGTCGGGCCCGCGGACCGGGCGCTGCACGCCCGCCTCGCCGGCTGACGACGCGCTCGGCGGACGGACGGCCCGTGTCACCCCGTCCGCCGGGCCGGAGCGTCAGCCGCCGGAGGTGGTCCGGTACGGCGATGCGGCGTGCTGGGCGGCGTACAGCAGGGCGGGCCTGAGCTTGGGCCAGAAATAGCCGTCCTGGCAGCTGTAGGGCGGCAGGAAGCCGTCGCAGCCGCGGCCGTCGCTGTCACCGACCTCGATCGTGAAGCTCGCCAGGCCGAGCTTGTCGTAGGTCCAGTCGTCGGTGCCGCCGGCCGCGTCGTAGAGGATCTCACCGGCCTGGCCGTACTGGTAGCCGGTGATCGAACCCATCCGGGCGGCCATCGCGCGAAGTGCGGCGTCGTTCCCGGTGTGCACGGTGTGGTCGTACTCCCACGGGAAGAGGACCATGCCGGCGTCGCTGTGCAGGGTGATCATGACGCCGCGGGTGTCGGCCGGGGCCGGGGCCGAGTCACCGCCGCCGCGCACGGCCGGGTACAGCTCGCGGAAGAGGTTCTCCAGGGCGGAGTTCTCCGTCTCGGAGTCGGAGTTCGGTCCGAGGTAGGTCTCGTCGCACGGCTGGTCCGAGGTGCCGCTGGCACCCCAGTGCGTACCGGCGTTGCGGTTGAGGTCGATGCCGATCTGGCCGTTCCAGTCGCAGGAGCTGCCGTTGGTGTCGTCGGCGTTCTTGCGCTGCAGGTTGGGGTTGTCACCGCCTTGCTGGACGATGTCGACGCCGTCGGGGTTGGCGATCGGCACCACCCACATCTCGGTGGAATCCAGCAGTGCGGTGACGGTGGGGTCCGTCCCGTAACTGCCGGTCAGGTAGTCGATCCAGCGCCAGGAGACCTCGCCGGTGGTGATCTCCCTGGCGTGGATCTGGCTCATCAGGAAGAACCGGGGCTTGGCCGAATTCGGGTCGAGCCGGCAGTCGCCCTGGGTCAGCTTGGTGATGCAGACGGCCTTCAGGTCGTAGCCGCCCGGCTGCCCGTTCTGCTTGCGCCAGGACTGGCCGTAGGTCACCACGGTGGCCAGGCCGGGGTGTGCGGCGATGGTCTGGTCCAGGTGCGCGTACTGGGTGTCGACCGTGCGGTAGCCGCCGTAGTACGTGTCGTTGACGCCGGCCCCGGGGGCCGTCCGCGCGCTGCTGCGCCCACCGGGCAGGGTCCGGTCCACCGACCAGCTGAAGCCGAGCCGGTGCAGGCGCTCCCCGACCGCCGGGTCGCCGAGGACGAACAGGTCTTTGCCCTGGCGCTTCTCCAGGACGTCGAAGCCGCCCGCGAGCAGCTTCTGCGGGTCACCGGCGCCGCGGATGGGGACCCGGTAGACGACGGCCCGGCCCGACGACGGGTCGGCTGAGGCGGTGTCGGCCCGGGACAGGGCGGGCAGCGCGAGTGCGGCGAGCGCTGCCATCGCGCCGGCGGACGCGATCACAAGTCGGTTCCTGCGCATGGGAGTCGGCCCTTCGAGTGGGGGTGAACGGCCCGAGTGCCGACAAGGTACCGCCGAATTCACGTCATGCCCATGCCGACTCGCCTGTCAGAAACACGACTTGACGACTATGCGATGACGCGACCCCTCGCTTCGAGGGGCCGCCCATCCCGCACCACGCCCGGGTCCGGGCCTGACCGGCGCTCGCGGGCCGGCGCTGACAGGCCCCGCCCGGACCGGCGCTCTCGGCCCCCGGCCGGCCGACCCGAGGGCGGCGTCCCGGTCAGTACGGGCGAGCCCGGGACTGCAGCGACTTGGCGAGCTTCGCCGCCTTGGCCCTGGGGAACGTCACATGGTCCGGATCGCCCGCGGAGGTGTAGCGGTCCGCTGGGTTCGCCGCCAGCCTGTCGAGCCAGGTGGTGGAGCCGAAGGCCGCCTCCGGGCCGGTGGCCGCCTCGGAGCGGATCCGGGGGATCGCGGCCGGATCGAACGAGGCATCGAACGGCGAACGGGACGGGTTGGAGCCCACCAGATAGACGCCGTGGTGCTGGTAGCTCACGTTCCCGGCACCGCCCGCCACGGCGAGCGAGCCCGGCTTGGGCATCGCCCCGTAGGGCAGGGCCAGGGACTGCACGGCGGCACCCGGGACCACCGCGGTGATCTCCGCCTGCTCGCTCGCGATCGCCTCCTGCACCGCGGCCGCGTCGAGGGTGGCCAGGTTGGAGTGGTGCAGCGTGTGGTTGCCCACCTCGAAGTTGTGCCGTGTCAGCCAGCCGAGCGCCTTGGCGGTGCCGGTGGTGGAGAAGGCCGACCCGTTGACGAAGAAGGTGGCCCTGGCCCGGAACGCGGGGTGGGCCTTGGCGACGTCCAACAGGATGCCAAGCGCGCTGTCCGGCGCGGGATCCCCTTTTTCGTCCAGCCGGACCTGGCTGTTGGTCGAGTCGTCGAAAGTCAGCACCACCGGATGGGTACCGGCCGGGATGTCGATCCTGCCGCTGGTGAACTCGGCCGCGGTGATGGCCACGTAGTTCTCCCGGGCCAGCCGCTCCAGCTCCGTGCGGAAGTCCGCCGGAGTCCGGTCGTAGACGCTCGCCGGGTGGTCGCTGAGTTGGTGGTACATCAGGACCGGCACCTGGCCCAGTTCGTCGGCTTGGACGGACTCGGGCCGTGGTGGCGCGGACGGGGAGGAGCCGGCCAGGGTCGCCGAGGCGGCGGGGGCGGGGGCGGAACCGCCCTGCGCGTGCCCGGCACACGAGGTGGCGCCCAGCAGGAGGACCGCGGCGGACAGGAACACGGTGGAGCGGCGCATGGGACCTCCAGATCGCGGAATCTGCCCTCAGCCTCACCGCGGACGGAACGGGGCGCGCACCCCGGCGGTCCGAACAGCCCAACGGTTGGTCCTGACGGGGTACGGCGCGGCCGGGCCGGGCACCGGCCGGGTGGCGGAGACCGCCCGGTGCGGATGACACCCGCTCAGCGGAACGGGATCCCGTTCCGTCGGGACGTGATCCCGTGTTGCGAGGTCAAGGACATTGGGGGGAGATATAGGAGGAATCGGTCCATCAGATGACAGGTGGTGCCCTATGTGCCCCTCCTTCGCCAGCGGTGCCGCCCCCAGGAGAAGACTCCTCCGCCGGATCCGCGGACGCCTGCCCCGGGGAAAGCCCCGTCTTCCGCGGTCCCGCAGGAGCCGGCTGGCGCTGACCGCCGGCATAGCCGTGGCCTGCACGGCAGTGGGCGCGTTCGTCCTGGGCACTCTCTCCGCCGGGTTCCACCTGCGAGGCGTCCAGGACCGGCAGTGGCTCAACGCCGCCGCCGCCAAGTCCCTCGATCTGGTCGTCACCGACGACGACGACTCCGAGCTCGACACCCTCGAGGTCTCGCTCGACGGCAGTCCCGTCGCCATGACCAGGCAGGACGGAGAGCTCCATCTGCGGCCGGCCGCCCTGGCCGACGGGGAGCACCGGCTGTCCGTCCGCGGCGCCGGCCTGCTGCCGTTCGCCAGGACGACGGTGACCCGGACCTTCACCGTCGCCACCGCCGCGCCCGCCCTGCACCTGGACAAGGTCGCGGCCGGCCGTCCCCACTCCCCCGTGACCGTCCACGGCACGACGAAGAACGCCGCCCGGGTCGAGGTCAACGGCCGGCCGGCACCGGTGGCCGCCGACGGTACGTTCTCGGCGGCCGTGGCCGACCCACCTCCCGTGATCAAGGTCGTCGCCACCGACCGCGCGGGCAACACCACCACCGACGCGGTCCACGTGGGCAGGGCCCACCCGCTGCTCCGCGCGGCGCACCTGACCGCCATCGGCTGGACCTCGGATCCGCTGCGCAACGGGATCCTGGAGCTGATCCAGCAGAAGAAGCTCAACGCGGTGGAACTGGACATCAAGGACGAGAACGGCGAGGTCGGGTACGCCTCCCAGGTGCCGCTGGCCAAGGAGATCGGCTCGGTCAAGGGCTACTACGACGCCCGGGCGACCATAGACGCGCTGCACAAGGCCGGGGCCCAGGTGGTCGGACGCATAGTCGCCTTCCGCGACCCGATCCTCGCCACCGCCTCCTGGCGGAACGGCAACCACGAGCGCGTGGTCCAGACCCCCGGCGGCGGGGCGTACAACGGCGGCAACTACGGCCGGCTCTCCTTCACCAACTTCGCAGACCGCACCGTCCGCGACTACAACCAGGCCCTCGCCACCGAGGCCGCCTCGCTGGGCTTCGACGACATCCTCTACGACTACGTGCGCCGGCCCGACGGCCCGCTGAGCACCATGACCTTCCCCGAGCTCGGCAACACCACCCCGGAGCAGAGCATCGCCGACTTCGTGGCCGAGACCCGGACCAAGCTCGGCGACCGGGGCACCTTCCTCGGTGTGTCCGTCTTCGGGATCGCCGCCACCCGCCCGAAGGAGATCGCCCAGGAGATCGGCGCCCTGGCCCAGCAGGCCGACTACATCGCCCCCATGGTCTACCCTTCGCACTGGGGCCCCGGCGAGTACGACGTGCCCAACCCCAACGCCCAGCCGTACGACATCGTCCACCGCTCCCTGGCCGACTTCGCCAGGAAGACCGCCGGCACCCAGGCCCAGGTGATCCCGTGGCTCCAGGACTTCTCCCTGGGCGTTCACTACGGGCCCAAGGAGGTCACCGACCAGATCCGGGCCGCGGCCGAGAACGGAATGCAGTCGTTCCTGCTCTGGAACGCGGGCGCCCGCTACCAGGGTGACGCACTCTCCGCGATCCGGTGAACTCCCGCCGGGCAACGGCGATCCCACCTCACCGCTCCCCCTCTGGTGCACTCCTGGACCCGTGGCCCCGCACATCCCCCGAGTGCGGGGCCACACCGCACCCGGCCGAGCCCGCCCGGCCTGGAGGACGAGTTCCGCGGTGTGAATCCGGTGGCCTCCGGTGTACCAGCGTCGGCATCGCGGAAGGCTAGGAACTAGGTGCAGCACGGGAGTTGTATCGGCTCGGGGGGAGCGTGCGATGTGACATGCCCTGACGACCTGTGGGACGGCGGCCTCGCCGCACCGCCCGTGGACGACGAGCCAGTGGGTCCCCGCTGACGCCGCTACCGCCGCGGCCGATGTCCGCCCGTCGATGCCGGCCCCGCGATCGACGACCACCAGCCCATCACCGGGTGAGCTGGACAACCCGCAGGAGAGAGGAAGTGATCACGATGTCGTGGAGGGACCACGTCCCGCACCAGCCGACGCCGGACGAGCTCGCACAGGCGGGACCAGCAGACGCCCAGCAGCAACACGACGTCGAGGAGTTCGAGCACCACGAATCCGAGGAGGCGTTCTACGAAATGCCGGCCAGAGCCGCACGGCAGGCCGCTTGAACCACCAGCCCGCCCGGTGTTTGCCGGGCGGGCTCGATCGCTGCTTCCGATTGCCGGGCCAGCCTTCTACGCGGGCCCGGAAGGCGGTGTTCACGCGCTGGACGAGGCGCGCCGGCCCCAGGAGGAGAACCGGGGCCGACGCGCCGAAGCGACGTCACACAGGGGTGCCGGGAACCAGGGCGAAGCCTGAGCCGCAGGCAGCCGCCAGGTTGGACGCGTCGAACGGCGTGGCGGTGATGTCGCACACGGCCTCGTAGATCCTCATGCGGTCCCCCGATCGTCCCGGGCCGGCAGCTCGTCCCGGCCCGGTGCCGGATCGGCCGTCTCCGCCCTGGCCGCCTTTCGCCTACGCCTCTCGGCGCCCAGCCAGCCCACCAATGCGATCAGCCCGCCCACGAGGGCGCCGGAAACCAGCTTGTGCAGTAGGTCGTTCACCAAAGACTCCACTCCCCGATGGCGGCGCGCGCAGGTGATCGCGCGCCGCGAACACGTCAGGCAGGACGGTAGGCAGGACCGATGAAATCGCCGTGAAACGGCGGGATCGCCGTGGCCTGCCATGACCGTGGATCAACGGCGCGGCTGATCGGCGGACTTGGGGGCCTCCCGGACGAGCACCTGGACCGGCACATCGACGCCCCGGCGCACCGTTGACACCGACGGCCAAGGCAGCCCCTGTTCCCTTGATGCATCGGCATTTACCCAGGTGAGGGACCTGGCGCAGCCACCGGCCGGATATGACCGGCCTGGTGGCCTGTTCCCTGGTCGGTGCCCGGACCAGCATCAATGGCCTCGGCCGCACCGCCGATGCCCGGGAGCCCGGGCCGGAGAACCAGGGAGCCGTCATGCCGACGACCGCAACCGCCGCCCCACCGACAACCGCGCTCACCGGACCGGAGCGTGACGTGCTGTACGCGATCGGCTGCGGCCTGACGGACGCCGAGATCGCCACCGCCCTCGCCGTCCCCGAACACGCCGTGGCCGGACACCTCGGACGGATCCTCGCCACGCTCGGGCTGCGCGACCGGGCGGCCGCCATCGTCCACGCCTTCGACTGCGGACTGGTGACACCCGGTCATGGTCCGCGCGGGCAAGTGGCGGGGCCGGTGCCTCGGACCACCGTCCGCCGGCCGACGGCCCCCGTGCCGGAGCCGTGGCTGCGCATCTGCGTACTCGGCCCGCTCCGGGCCTGGCGCGCCGGGCAGCCCGTGGACCTGGGTCCGGTCCGCCAGCAGGCCGTACTGGCGGCCTTGGCGCTGTGCCCGGACCGGGCGGTCAGCCGGCACGAACTGCTGGACGGGGTGTGGGGGATGGAGCCGCCGCCCGGCAACGTCGTACCGGTCTACATCTACCGGCTGCGCAAGATCCTGCACACCGGGGACCGCCCGGACTGGGTGATCAGGCGCGACCAGTGCGGCTACCGACTCGTCGGCGGCGCGGTCGAGGTGGACGTGGCCCGCATGGAGGAACTCGTCACCGCGGCCGGGGCGGCCGAGCGAGCCTGCGACCTGGCCGAGGCGGTACGCGCCTGCTCCCGCGCACTGGACCTCTTCCGCGGCGAGCCCCTGGCCGGCCTGCCCGGGCCGCTGGCCGAGCTGGAGCGGCTGCGGCTCACCGAACGCAGGATCACCCTGGTGCAGCGGAAGGCCGGATGGCAGCTACGGCTGGGCCGGAACGCCGACGCCATCGCCGAACTGTCCGCCCTGGCCGCGGCGCAACCACTCAACGAACCGGTCGCCGCGCTGTTGATGCGCGCCCTGCACCGCAGCGGACGGCAAGCCGAAGCACTGGCCGTCTTCGACCGCACCCGCCGCCGCCTCGGCGACGACCTGGGAGTGCTCCCCAGCGAGATGCTGCGGCAGACGCACCGGACAGTGCTGCGCGGGGACCGGGGCGCGTGACATGAGCGCCGAACGCACAGCGAAGCGACCGCGACATCCCCAACCTGCTGACCAAGCGCGCACACCAGGCCCCGCCCCAGCTCGCCGCCCAGCACGAGAAGATCGTCCGGCTCCGCGAAGCCGCTGCAGGAACGAGCCGTGTCGGTCGCCGCCGGGACCACGGTGAACAAATAGGCGGAGGACCAGCGGTACCGAAGGCGCCGTGCGCTTTTGTGGGGACGGCGGCCGATCGCAGGGAGCGGTACCGCGACAGAGGCGGGCTATGCGGCCCGCATGAGGCGGCGGTCGTGGATCTACCGCGTGGCTTGAACCCCGCGCGCCCCGGCCTCCGCTTCTCATCTTCCCGCCTACACCCCCAGGGGCAACAACCGCGCGGAGCACTGGGAGTGTCACACCTGCCGGAATCAATACCCCCAGGGGTATGGTTGAGCGTGTAGCCCGCCCGTCAGACCCCGACCAGGAGACAACCCCGTGATCTTCAGCCAGTACTACCTCGACTGCCTTTCCCAGGCCTCCTACCTGATCGCCGACGAGACCACCGGCCAGGCCGTGATCGTCGATCCCCGCCGGGACGTCGACGAATACCTCGCCGACGCCGACGCACGCGGCCTGACCGTCGTCGGCGTCATCAACACCCACTTCCACGCCGACTTCCTCGCCGGCCACCTCGAACTCGCCGCCCGCACCGGCGCCTGGATCGGCTACGGCCGCCGCGCCGAGACCGAGTACGCCATCCGCCACCTCACCGCCGACGAACGCATCTCACTCGGCGACGTCACCCTCCAGATCATGGAGACCCCCGGACACACCCCCGAGTCGATCAGCATCCTCGTCTACGAGCACGCCACCGACGAAGCCCCTTACGGCGTACTCACCGGCGACGCCCTGTTCATCGGCGACGTCGGCCGCCCAGACCTGTTCGCCTCCGCCGGCATCACCGCCGAGGAACTCGGAGCCATGCTCTACGACAGCGTCCACCACAAGCTCATGGCCCTGCCCGACCAGGTCCGCGTCTTCCCCGCTCACGGCGCCGGCTCCGCCTGCGGCAAGAACCTCTCCACCGAGAAGCAGTCCACCATCGGCACGCAGCGCCTGACCAACTACGCCTGCCAGCCCATGGACCAGGACACCTTCGTCCGCATCGTCACCGCCGGCCAGTCCGCCACCCCCGCCTACTTCGGCCACGCCGCCGCCCTCAACCGGCAGGACCACCCGCTGCTCGACCGCACGAACGCCGCCCGCCCCCTGTGCCCCGAAGGCCTCGAGGAGGTCCGCGCCGCAGGCGCCGTCATCCTCGACGCCCGCAGCCCCCAGGACTTCGGCGCGGGACACATCCGCGGCGCCATCAACGTCCCCGCCGACGGCCGCTTCGCCGAACAGGCCGGCACCGTCCTCACCCCCGACTGCAACATCGCGATCATCGCCCCGCAGGACCGCGAGGACGAGGTCATCACCCGCCTCGCCCGCATCGGCTTCGATCACATCGCCGGCTACCTACTGGGCCCCGGCAACGCCCTGTCCGCCCTCACCGACGACGTCACCCCCGCCAGCCGCCTCACCGCCGACCAACTCCGCACCGCACTCGCCGGCGAGCAGCCCCCCACCGTCCTGGACGTGCGCACCTGCGGCGAACGCGAAACAGGATTCATCGAAGGATCCCTGCACATCGCCCTGGCCGAACTCCCCCGCCGCCTGAACGAGATCCCCACCGACCGCCCCCTGGTCGTCCACTGCGCCAGCGGTCACCGCTCCTCCATCGCCGCCAGCCTGCTGCGCCACCACGGCCGCACCGACGTCTCCGACCTCCTCGGCGGCTACAGCGCCTGGCACACCCTCACCCACCCCGCCCACGCCTGAACCCAGCCACCCCGGCGCCGGGACCACCGCCCGGACGCACCCCCACACCGCCCATCTCCGGTCGTGCCGCTGCCCTTCCACGCCCTGGGAGGACAGGGGTCTTCACAGGGCGTGGAAGGGCAGCGTTCGGCTGCCGAGTACACCAAGACCTACACCGGCAGGATCAGTGCCTCCGCTTGGCTGAGCACCGTCGCACTGTCACGCCTTTCGCTTCTGGATCGCGGGGCCGGCAAAAGTAAATCCGGCTAGCGAGCAGGCCCGCGAGGGCGGCGAACTCGGCGGTGGGCCTGCCCTTGCCGACGCCGGCTCCGTTGTCCCACACCAGCGTTTTGGGCACCGCTTGCCCGCCGGTCAGCAGGCGCCAGTGGCCGTCGACCAAGTCGCTCGCCTGCCGGGAGGGAAGCATCCTCGCCGTGATCACCCTCGCGGAACGGGATCCGGCCTGCAGGTCGTTGAACGTGCAGCCCCTCCACCGTCAGGACACCCCCAAGTGCCGCGACCGACCGCATGGTGCCCGCAGTATGTCCACGGGCCGCCTTGGCGGCGACGCGTGCTCGAACGAGCATGCGGGCACCTTCGGCTCACCGACCGGACGGCGGGATCTTCCCCCGTAACGGGCAGGACGGCCCCCGTACTTGCTCCGTCCACGCCGTACAGATCCTCACCGTCCGGTGCGGTGTCGCAACCGATCGTGCATACCCGAACCCCGTCTTGTCAAGGATTCTTGATGAGAGCGCGGCCTAACTGACCACCTGTCACGTATGATTGACAGCGCTTCAGCCCCCACGCCGCGAAGGAGCGCACAGGAAGATGGCCGAGGACAGCGCCACGGCTCACCGCCGTACCATCGCGGAGCGACTCGAACACCTCATGAACACCGGGCACCCCGACGGAACCGGTCCACGGGACTACCTCGCAGTGGAGCTTGCCAGCCAGGAGCATGCGAAACGTCATCCCGGCAGCCCCACCATCAGCCGTCAGACGGTGCACAACCTGCGCCATGGCAAGGTCGCCAACCCGGGGATCAACGCCCTGACCACCCTGGCGAACGTCTACCAGGTTCCGATCTCGTACTTCCTGTCCGCAGGCGACGATGCAACCGCCGGACAGGCATCGGCTCCACTGCCCGCCATGGTGCTCCAGCGGCTGGACGACGTCCTCAAGGTCCTGCAGCCTGACACGGCCGCACCCCTCGATGACGAGGCCCGCGTTACGGTCCTGGATTCCAAGGGCAGCAAGATCGGTCTTTCCGACCTCGCGACCCTGCGGTCTGGACAGTGGGACGAGCAGCTGCGCCAGCCCCTGCGCGACTTCGCCGGCACGATCAGTCTCCCGCCCGGCTACTTCGTCGATGACACGATTCCTGCCGCCGACCCCGACGATCTGTTGCTCCTGGGGGCTCTGAAGGCCGTAGGAGCCAGGAGCGTCGCGATGCGCCAGGTCGCCGGCCTGCCCTCGGACGCGCTACAGGCCCTGTCGCCCGTGCTGGACCTCCTCAGCAAGGCAAACCCGCGGCAGCGCATGTGACGCGGCCTGCCCGGCCACGCCGGACAGGGTCCACTCGCTAGGCTCCCCTCTCGCCACCCTCACCGGCCGCCACGGGAGCCCCACCAGCGCGACCGGGGGATGTCGTGAAGTTTGTCCGATGGCAGCAGAACGAATGCCCGTGGGGAGCGGAGTTGAACGACAAGGAACTACGCAAGCGCTGTGTCGACGTAGTGGCCCAGATCGAATTCCCCAGCCCGTTCAGCATCAACACGCTGGTCGACAGCGTCGAACGCCGACGAGGGCGCCAGATCTCGCTCGTCCCCATGCCACTGGCTGTCCGCCCGGAAAGTCCCTGCGGGTTGTGGGTGGCCACGGACGATGTCGACTACGTCCTCTACACGGAGGCGACGTCCACGGCCCACCGGGAGCACATCGTCATGCACGAGCTCGGCCACATGCTGCTGGAACACGGCTCCACCGAGGCCGACCAGGCCGAGGTCGCCCGGCTTTTGATGCCCACCCTCGACCCGCGCTTCGTCCAAGCGGTCCTGGCCCGATCGGTCTACACCAGCCAGGAGGAGCGGGCAGCCGAGCTGGTCGCCTCCCTCATTCCCCTGCGGGCCGGCCGCGCGGCCCCCCAGGCACGGCAGGAACCCGTGAGCCCCGGCATGGCGAACCTCGTCCAGCACATCGGCGCCGCGCTGGAACGCAACTCCTCACGAAGGACCTGACCCTTGTTGCTGCTCACCGTCGTCTACGGCATCCTGTCGGTCATCACGTGGAGTGCCTTCTTCTACAAGGTCCGCGACCTGGCACGGGACTGGCGCAACAGGGAACTCCAGCTCCTCTGCCTCTCGATCGCCACGTTCGCCGCCCCGTTCGTCCTCGCCTCGCCCCACGTCTACATGGGGATCGATCGCATCCTCGGCGTGCCGAACATCGCCACACTGATCATCTACATCTGTGTGGCAGTCTGCGTGACCGGCTTCATCGCCCTGCTGGTGTCCTGGTCCTCAGCCCAGGGGAAGCTCCGGCTGCGCCACTGGATCGGGGTCGGCTACTCGCTGGCGACGCTCGTCGTCATGACCGTGTTCTTCTTCCTCGGCAACGTCGACGGCGTGGAGCATCCGGTGGACTTCGACGTCACCTTCGAAACGGTGCCCTACATCTCCATTTTCCTGCTCAGCTACCAGCTCCTCTTCACAACCAGCATGGTGATGCTCATCGTGCTGTGCCGCCGCTATGCCACGGCGGTGGACCGCCCGTGGCTGCGCCGCGGTCTTCTGACCGTCGCCCTCGGAGCCTGGTTCGGTCTCGGCTACGGAGTGCCCAAGGTCGCGAACATGGTCTGGGACCTGTTCGCGACATCCCCCCTGCACGACGTCAGCAGCATCGCGGCACCCCTGTCCGCCAGTGTCTCGGCCATGCTCTTCTCCATCGGGTTCACCATGCCCGGCTGGGGCGCCGGAGCGAGTCGCCTGAAGGATCTCGCAGCCACCTACCGGGCCTACAAGCGCCTCTACCCTCTGTGGCACGACCTCGCCGCCGCCTTTCCGGAACTCGTCCTCTTCAAGCCGAACGACCGTCAGGGGCCCCGGTCCACCCGGGCCCTGCTCTCACGTCCCAGGATCGAGATCCGCGAGGGACGGATGATCCTTCGGCCCCGTGACAGCCACGAGGCCGACACGCTGCAGGACCTCGACCTGCTCGTGGCCCGCCAGCGGGTGGAGATCCGCGATGCCCAGCTCAGGCTGCGCCCGTACTTCACGGAGTCAGTCGTGCAGGAGGCACGGGACCTCGCACGGAGGCGGAAGCTCACGCCCGACGATGTCGAGGCCGCCGTGGAGGCCGCTCAGATGAGCGTCGCTCTTCGCTCACACACTACCGGGGCCCTCGTGCCAGCCACGGCTCCCCACCTCCACGCCCCCACTGCCGTCGACCCAGCAGAGGAGGTCTCCTGGCTGGTCAAGGTGGCGGTCGCCTACAAGACCTCTCCCGTGGTTGCCGACATAACCGAGCGCTTCACCGGAGCCGCCACCGGAGTTGCTGCCTCATGACAGGAACCGATCCGACTCCGGACACCCCGACACTGTTCGACCGTGCACTGCTGGCCGACCCCCATGCGGGCTACGCACGTCTACGGGAGGCCTGCCCCGTCGCGCGCACCACAACGCCGGACGGAGCTCCGGTGTGGGTGGTCACCCGCTACGAGGACGTTCGAGCAGCACTGACCGACCGACGGCTATCGCTGAACAAGCAGACTTCCACCAGCACCGGCAAGCACGGTGCGTCGATGCCGCCATCGCTCGACGCGCACCTGCTCAACATGGACCCACCCGACCACACCCGCCTGCGCCGCCTGGTCGCCCCGGCATTCACCGCCCGTAGCGTCGGCCGACTGCGGCCGGCGATCCAGCAGCGCACCGACGAACTTCTTGACCGGTTCCAGGACGGCTCGGCCGACGTCATGACTGCCCTGGCAACGCCACTGGCACTCGCGGTGATCTGCGACGTGCTCGGCATCGCCGAGGAAGACCGCCGAGACTTCCGGACTTGGACGGACACCCTTCGTTCCCCCGCTGCGGACGCGGCCCCAACATCACGCCGGGCACTCCACGACCTGCACGGCTTCCTCGTCGAATTGATCGCCGGCAAGCGCGACCACCCCGGCGATGACCTCCTCACCCAGATGATCACGGCGCGCGAGGACGGGGACCAGCTGTCGGAACCGGAACTCGTCGCCCTGTCCTTCCTTCTCCTGTTCGCCGGGTACGACAACAGCGCGAACCTCGTGGGCAACACCGTCCTGGCACTCCTGACCCACCACGAAACGCTGCGCTCCCTGCGATCGGGCGCCCTCGGCGTCGGCCGGGTGGTCGACGAGGTCATGCGCTGGAACAGCCCCTCCATGCTGGCCTCCCGGCGGTTCGCCCGTGAGGACACCCACATCGGTGGCGTCCGGATCACAGCAGGCGAGCGGATTTGGATGTCACTTGCCTCGGCCAACCGGGATCCGCAGCAGTTCAGCAACCCTGACCAGTTCGACGTCGACCGGCCGGAAGGCGGACATCTCGGATTCGGACACGGCATCCACTACTGCCTCGGGTCGGCACTCGCCCGCATGGAGACCGAGATCGCCACCGAAGCACTCGTCCGCCGCTTCCCATCACTGCGGTTGGCGCACCCGGAAGAGACATTCGAATGGTGCGATTCCTTCCAAAACCGAGGACCGCTCAAACTCCCTGTCATCTGGTGAGGAGAGCCGAACGTCGGCGCCTTGCGGATGTGGTCACTGGCGAGCATGTCGTGCGGGAAGCCGAGTCCGATCGCGCTGGCCTCGTCGAGACGGGCCAGTTGGGAGGCGGTGAAGTCGACCTCCAGGGCGCCCGACGCCCCCGGTGTCCGGCGGGAACCAGCTTGATCCGGTCCAGGTACTGCTGCCGATCACGCGCTTTCGAAGTCTCATCCATGTCGGCCCCTTGGTCCTGGAACGTATCACGGGGCCGACTCTCGTGGCCGTGGTCGTCTCCAACGGCCGTCTGTCGGAAAGTCCGTCACGCAGGCCGTTCGGCCTCCCCTGGCCGACTGGCAGTCAGCTGACACCCGGGCCGCTCCCGCGAGGCCGCGGCGGGCGGAGGGTCCTCGCGGGAGCAGCCGGGCCGGTCACTGCGGGGTGACGTAGGCCCCCGAGATGCCGCCGTCCACCAAGAAGGTGTTGGCGGTCATGAAGGAGGAGTCGTCGCTGGCCAGGAAGGCCACGGCGGCGGCGATCTCCTCGGGCTCGGCGAAGCGGCCGAGCGGGATGTGGACCAGGCGGCGGGCGGCCCGCTCCGGGTCCTTGGCGAAGAGCTCCTGGAGCAGCGGCGTGTTGACCGGTCCGGGGCACAGGGCGTTGACCCGGATGCCCTCGCGGGCGAACTGGACGCCCAACTCCCGTGACATGGACAGCACTCCGCCCTTGGAGGCGCTGTAGGAGATCTGCGAGGTCGCCGCGCCCATCACCGCCACGAAGGAGGCGGTGTTGATGATCGACCCCTTGCCCTGGCGCTGCATGTGGGGAATGGCGTACTTGCAGCACAGGTACACGCTGGTCAGGTTGACGTCCTGGACCCG
The DNA here is from genome assembly GCF_039533515.1 of Kitasatospora cystarginea. Taxonomy (NCBI): domain Bacteria; kingdom Bacillati; phylum Actinomycetota; class Actinomycetes; order Kitasatosporales; family Streptomycetaceae; genus Kitasatospora; species Kitasatospora cystarginea. The sequence goes on from NZ_BAAATR010000007.1 coordinate 235,772, forward strand.
CTTCCAGGCCTCCAGGCCGGTGGTGAGGATCGAGTCGTCATCCGGCGGCGAGATGCCCGCGTTGTTGAAGGCGATGTCCAGGCTGCCGTACTCGCGCACGACCCGCTCGTACATCTCCCGGACGGCGTCCTCGTCGGTGACGTCCGCCTGGATGAACAGGCCGTCCACCTCGGCAGCGGCCTTCTGCCCGGTGTCCTCGTTCATGTCGACGCAGACCACCTTGGCGCCCTCGGCGGCGAACCGCTTGGCGGTGGCCAGTCCGATGCCGCTGCCTGCGCCGGTGATGACGGCCACCCGGCCGGTCAGTCGCTGGGTCACGCTGCTCACTCCTCCGTCGAGATGAAGACGTTCTTGGTTTCCGTGAAGGCGAGTACCGCGTCGGGCCCGAGCTCGCGGCCGAGTCCCGACTGCTTGAAGCCGCCGAAGGGGGTCGAATACCGCACCGAGGAGTGCGAGTTGACGGAGAGGTTCCCGGCCTCCACGCCTCGGGCGACCCGCAGGGCCCGGCCCACGTCCCTGGTCCAGATGGAGCCGGAGAGCCCGTAGTGCGTCCGGTTGGCGATCCGCAGCGCGTCCTGTTCGTCGCGGAACGGCACCACGGCGACCACCGGGCCGAAGATCTCCTCGGTGAAGGCGGGCGAGTCATGGTCCACCGGGGCGAGCACGGTCGGCGGGAACCAGAAGCCCGGGCCGTCGGGAGCCAGGCCCTGCACCGCGACCGGTGCGCCCTCGGGGACGTAGGAGGCCACCCGCTCCCGCTGGGCGGCGGAGATCAGCGGGCCCATCTCGGTCTTCTCGTCGTGCGGGTCGCCGACTCGCACCCCCAGTACGGCCGGTTCGAGCAGCGCCATGAACTCGTCGAGGACGGACTCCTGGACCAGGATGCGCGAGCGGGCGCAGCAGTCCTGCCCGGCGTTGTCGAAGACCGCGTACGGCGCGGTGGCGGCGGCCCTGGCCAGGTCCGCGTCGGCGAACACGATGTTGGCGCTCTTGCCGCCCAGCTCCAGGGTGACCGGCTTCACCTGTTCGGCGCATCCGGCGGCCACCGCCTTGCCGACCCCGGTCGAGCCGGTGAAGACCACCTTGCGGACGTCGGGGTGGGTGACGAAGCGGTGTCCGACCACCGGGCCGCGTCCGGGCAGGACCTGGAGCACTCCCTCGGGCAGGCCCGCGATCCTGGCCAGTTCGGCGAGCCGCAGCGCGGTCAGCGGGGTGAGTTCGGCGGGCTTGAGGACGACCGTGTTGCCGGCCGCCAGGGCCGGTGCGAAGCCCCAGGCGGCGATGGGCATGGGGAAGTTCCACGGGACGATGACGCCGACCACGCCGAGCGGTTCCTGGAAGGTGACGTCGATGCCGCCGGCGACCGGGATCTGGCGGCCGAAGAGCCGTTCCGGGGTGGCCGCGTAGTACTCGATGACGTCCCGGGCGTTGCCTGCCTCCCAGCGGGCGTTGCCCACCGTGTGCCCGGCGTTGGCGACCTCCAGTCGGGCCAGGTTCTCCAGGTCGGCGTCGACGGCGGCCGCGAAGGCGCGCAGCAGCCGGGCGCGGTCGGCCGGGCTGACGTGCCGCCAGGTCTCGAAGGCGGCGCCAGCCCGGGCGATCGCGGCGTCGGTCTCGGCGAGGGTGGCCATGGCGACGGTCTCGATCACCTCTTCGGTGGCCGGGTTGACCACCTGGAAGAGGTCGGGTTCGGTCATGCGGAGGTCTCCTTGCGACTGCTGGTCTGGACGAGGGCTTCGAAGAGCCGGAGGTCGGCCGGGTCGGCCTCGGGGTGCCACTGCACGCCGAGCACGAAGCGGCGGTCGGGGCGTTCCAGGGCCTCGATGCTGCGGTCCTGGCTCCAGGCGGTGGCCCGGAGCCCGTCACCGAGGCGTCCGACGGCCTGGTGGTGGTAGCAGGGGACCTTGGCGGTGGGGCCGAGGATCCGTCCGAGCCGGCTGCCGGCCTGGATGGTCACCGCCTGCTGGTGGTAGGTCGCTGGGGCGATCCGGTGTCCCTCGTCGCCGAGTTGCTCGGGCAGGTGCTGGATCAGGTCGCCGCCGTGGGCCACGTTGAGCACCTGCAGGCCGCGGCAGACGCCGAGGACGGGCAGGTCGCGCTCCAGGGCTCCGGTGAGCAGTGCCCACTCCCAGGCGTCGCGCAGCTCGTGCGGCGGGTCGGTGCTCGGGTGCGGGTCGGCTCCGTAGCGCGCGGGGTCGATGTCCGGACCGCCGGCCAGCAGCAGTCCGTCGATCCGGTCCAGCAGGCCGGCCGCGCCGTCGCTCTGCGCAGGCAGCAGGACGGCCGTGCCGCCGGCCCGGGTGACGGCGTCCACGTACAGTTGCGGGATCAGTGCGGCGCGCTGCCGCCAGACGCCCCAGGCGGCCTCGCTGAGGTAGCCGGTGATCCCGATCAGGGGCCGGCTTCCGCCGGTGGTCGCGGCCGTCACAGTCGCTCGAATCCGCGGCGCCGCTCCCAGTCGGTCACCGCTGCGTCGAAGGCGGCCAGTTCGACCCGGCCGGCGTGGGTGTAGTGGCGGACGACGTCCTTGCCGAAGGCGAGGGCGGCCGCCTCGCTCCGCTCGAAGGCGGCGACGGCGTCGCGCAGTGTGGCCGGGACGCGCGGAGCGTCGGAGGCGTACGCGTTGCCGGTGAACTCCGGTTCCAGCTCCAGCCGTTGCTCGATCCCGTGCAGGCCGGCGGCGATCAGCGCGGCCACCGCGAGGTAGGGGTTGACGTCGCCGCCGGGTACCCGGTTCTCGAAGCGCAGCGAGGGTCCGTGGCCGACGACCCGCAGGGCGCAGCTGCGGTTGTCGCGTCCCCAGGCGATGGCGGTGGGCGCGAAGCTGCCCGCGACGTAGCGCTTGTAGGAGTTCACCGTCGGGGCGAGCAGCAGGGCGAACTCGCCCAGACAGGCGAGCTGGCCGGCCAGGAAGTGCTGCATCACCTTGGAGAAGCCGTGCGGACCGTCCCCGGGCATCACCGGTACGCCGTGCTCGTCGCGCAGGCTGAGGTGGATGTGGCAGGAGTTGCCCTCGCGCTCGTTGTACTTGGCCATGAAGGTGAGGCTGTAGTCCTCCTGCCCGGCGATCTCCTTGGCGCCGGTCTTGTAGACGGCGTGGTCGTCGCAGGTGGTCAGCGCGTCGGCGTACTTGAAGGCGATCTCGTGCTGGCCGAGGTTGCACTCGCCCTTGGCCGACTCGACAGTGAGTCCGGCGCCGGCCATCTCGTTGCGCAGGCGGCGCAGCAGCGGTTCGATCTTCGCGGTGCCGAGGATGGAGTAGTCGACGTTGTACTGGTTGGCCGGGGTGAGCTGCCGGTAGTCCTTGTGCCAGGCTTCCTCGTAGCTGTCCCGGAACACGATGAACTCCAACTCCGTTCCCACGTAGGCCTTCCAGCCGTAGCCTGCGAGCCGGTCCAGCTGGCGGCGCAGCACCTGCCGGGGTGAGACGGGGACGGGGGTGCCGTCGTGGTCCAGCACGTCGCACTGGACCATGGCGGTGGCGGGGTGCCAGGGCACCATGCGCAGGGTGGTGAGGTCGGGCTTGAGGACGAAGTCGCCGTAGCCGGTCTCCCAGGAGGAGTTCTCGTAGCCCTCCACGGTGTTCATGTCGACGTCCACGGCGAGCAGGTAGCCGCAGCCCTCGGCGGCGTTCGCAAGGACGTCGCCGAGGAAGTACTCGGCGGCGATCCGCTTGCCCTGGAGGCGGCCCTGCATGTCGGTCATGGCGAGGACGACGGTGTCCACCTCGCCGGCCGCGACGAGCGTGCGCAGTCGGTCGAGGGTGAGTCGGGTGCCGCTCATCGTGTCTCCAATTCGCTTGTCCGCTGGGGTGGTTCGGTCGGATCCGGCTGTACCTTGGGGCCGGTGAACCAGTGCCGGGCCGAGACCAGCCACCAGATCCCGGCCGAGCCGAGCACCACGGCGACCGCGACGGGGGTGTAGTTGAAGCTGGTGGCGGTGATCGGGCGGACGGTGGGCAGCATGAACAGCACGGTGATCAGCGCCGTCCAGCCGACCGCCAGGGTACCGAGGGGCTTGCTCCAGCGGCCCAGGTGCCAGGGTCCGCGTTCGAAGGTGTCACCCTGACGGAGTCTCAGGTAGATCGGGATGACGTACGCGATGTACAGGCCGATGACGGAGATCGAGGTGACGGCGGCGAAGGCGGTGGCGTTCCACAGGTCCTGGGCGCCGAGCAGGAAGGCGCCACCGGTGGCGAGCCAGACCGCGTTGGTGGGGGTCTGGGTGCGCGGGTCGATCCGGTGCCAGATCCGCGATCCGGGCAGCGCCCCGTCCCGCGAGAAGGCGTAGATCATGCGGGAGTTGGCGGTCACCGAGGCCATCCCGCAGAAGAACTGGGCGCCGATGACGATCAGCAGGAGCAGCTTGGCGCCGCTCGCGCCGAGCGCGTCCAGGAAGATCTGCGCGGGCGGCACTCCGGTGGAGCTCTTGACGGCACCGTCGTAGTCGCGGATCGCGAAGGTGATGCCGAGCAGCAGGATCCAGCCCGCGACCAGCGACACCACAACGGAGTTGACGATCCCCCTGGGGCCGGACCGGGCGGCGTCGTGGGTCTCCTCGGTCATGTGGGCGGAGGCGTCGTAGCCGGTGAGGGTGTACTGGGCGAGCAGCAGGCCGAGCAGGGAGACGTAGAGCGGGTTGTGGAAGCCGGTCTCGTCGACGAACCGGGTGAACACGAAGGAGGCGGAGGCGTGGTGTGCCGGTATGACGACCAGTGCGCCCACGATGACGAGGACGCCGAAGACGTGCCACCAGACGCTGACGTTGTTCAGCACGGCGACCAGCCGGACGCCCCGGGTGTTCAGCAGCCCGTGCAGCAGCAGGATCGCCGCGAAGATCAGCACGGTGTGGGCGGGGGTGGAGGCGTAGCCCCACTGGAGTTCGAGGAAGGCGTTGGCGAAGGCGGCGGCGCCGAAGTCGACGCTCGCGGTGACGGCGATGCCGCCCATGAAGTTGCACCAGCCGGTCACCCAGGACCAGGCAGGGGCCCTGGAGGGTGCCAGCTTGGCGGCCCAGAAGTACAGGCCGCCGGCGGTCGGGAAGCTGGAGCAGATCTCAGCCATGGCGAGCGCGACGCACAGCGTCATCAGCCCGACCACCGGCCAGCCCCAGGTGATCAGCACCGGGCCGCCGGTGGTCATGCCGAAGCCGTAGAGGGTCAGGCAGCCGGAGAGGATGGACACGATCGAGAACGAGACGGCGAAGTTCGAGAAGGCCGACATCGAGCGGGCCAGCTCCTGGGTGTAGCCGAGTTCTCTGAGCCGTCGCTCGTCCGCCGACAGGGCTCTGTCGACGAGGTCCGGCGGCGGGTGTGGTGAATGGCGGTCGGAGGACATGCGCACCCCTGGGGGTTCGGTGGGGGAATCCGAAACGTGCGCCCACAACGCTGTGGCCGTCAATGGCCCGGAAACAGACCTTTGACGTACAGCGCATGCTTCACCCCGCGCCACCACCGCGTCAAGGGGACGTGCTGAGAAGGGCGTTGACACGCCCCCGAGGGGCCTCACCCGGAACCGCGTCCCGGCACGAATGCCTGGGTACCATGCCCACGTGGAGCAGGCAGACAGAGGCGGGATACGCACCGACCAGCCCGGCGGCCCCCGGCCCGGCGGCGACTGGCAGAGCGGCGCGATCTTCCGGCCGGTCCGGACCGGCAACGCGTTCGAAGAGACGGTCCAGCGGCTGCTGGAGGCCATCAAGCTGGGCGTGTTCGAGTACGGCGACCGCCTGCCGCCCGAGCGTGAACTGGCCGCCCGGCTCAACATCAGCCGCGAGACCCTGCGCGAGGCGATCCGCTCGCTCCAGGAGGCGAACTGCGTGGAGTCCCGCCGCGGCCGCTACGGCGGCACCTTCGTCACCTACCGCCAGCCTCCGCCCGACCTCGGCGAACTCCGGCGCGCAGTACGCCACATGGGCGCCGAACTCGAGGACGCGCTGACCTACCGGATGGTCCTGGAGGCCGGCGCCGCCGAGCAGGCCGCCCGAAGGGTTCTGACGGACACCCAGATCGATCATCTCCGCGGCAGGCTGGCCGACTTGGAGCAGGCGACCCCGGAGGCGTACCGCCAGTTCGACTCCCGCTTCCACCTGGCGATCGCCGAACTCACCGGCTCCCCCTCGCTGGCCGCTGGCGTCGCCGAGATCCGGATGCGCCTCAACGACCTGCTCAACGCCATCCCGATCCTGGACCGGAACATCGAGAACGCCTTCGAGCAGCACCGGGCGATGGCCGAGGCGATCCTGGCCGGCGACGTGGAACGGGCCCGCCGGGCGACCGAGGAGCATCTGGCCGCGACGGCAGCGCTGCTCCGGGGCTTCCTCGGCTGACGCGGCGGGGGTCAGCCGGTGTGCGCCCCGCGGACCACCAGGTCGTCCAGCAGCTCCCGGGTGGCCTCGGCCACCGCGGCGACCGCCCGGTCGAACACCTCCCGGTTGTGCGCAGCAGGCGCCCGGAACCCGGACACCTTCCGCACGTACTGCAACGCGGCCGCGTGGATGTCGTCCTGGGTGACCTCGGGCATCACCGGAGGCCGCAGGGTCTTGATACTCCGGCACATGCCCCCAGTCTCCCTCACCCCGCCCCCGGGTTCGAGGGCACCCCGCCGGACCCGGCCGGGGCGTTGGGCAGCGAGATCGACGGCAGCTGGGGGGTCGGGTACTCGGCCGAGGCCGCCGAGGAGGAAGCCGCGCTTCTCTGGGCACTCTGGCCCGCGGGCGGGGTCGTGGCCACGGCAGGACTCGTGGCCGGCGGCGAACTCGTGGCCGCGGGAGGACTCGTGGCCGGGGACGCATGCGAGCTCGGGGGCGCGGTCGGGGCCGGGCTCGTGCCCGGCGAGGGCTTGGCGCCGCCCGTCGCGCTCTGACCGGTCGCGCCGGTCGCCGGTCCCGTACCTCCGCCCGCGCTCGGGCTCGCGCCGGGGCTCGGGTGTGCCGTGGTGCCCTGGCCCGGGCTCGCGGGGGCGCTCGGGTGCGAGGGATGCGCGGTGGCCGAGCCGGGAACGTGACTGCCGCCCGCCGGACCGGAGGGGGTGGTGGACACGACGGGGCCCACGGGCTTCGCGAACGACGCCCCGCTGGACGGGTCCACCACCACCAAGTGCGGCAGCGGACTCGCCGCGGGGAGCACGGCGACGACCGTCTGGGGGTGGAACGACGGCCAGGGTGCGCCGCGGTAGCCGGGCTTCGCGGTCAGCGCGGGCGGCAACAGCGGATTGCCGCAGGCGCACCGCACCCGGGGCACCCCGTGCGCGTCGACCAGCACCGCGGTGCCCGCCTGCAGAACGGACTGGAACGCGGTCGCCGTGCCGTTGCTGAAGCCGTGGTTGGTGACCCGGGTGTCGGCCCGCAGCACGACCGGCGTCAGCGCCCTCAGATACGGACCGATCGCCTCCGGCGCGATGCCCTCGACTCCGGCCCAGGAACGGGACTTGGCCGGGTCCGCGGCGAGTAGTCCCTCCAGCTTGGACACATCGCAGCTCTCGGTACCGGCACTGCCGCCGTAGAGCCCGGCCTGGCCGCCCTCGACCGAGAGGCCGGCGCCGGTGCCTGCGCTCACGGAGACGGTGACCGTCGGGGAACCGGCGGCGCCCGACGGCGCGGCGGCCCAGGCCGCCACCGAGTCAGTGAACGGGTCCGGGCCCGCGTCAGACACCGGTTGCAGCACCACCTGCGGGGCGGCGGGCCGCCCCCCGGTGGAGTGGTTGGTCAACGCGAAGGTCACCGCCCCGGCGGCCACCGCCGCCGCAGCCGTCACCAGCGCGATGGTCCGTCCCCGGCGCCAGGCCGGCACGGGCCCGCGCGGCCGGCCGGGACCACCGGGGAAGCCGGCCGGCTGGCGCGGACCCCCGGGTGGCCCCGGCGGCGGTCCCATGGACTCCGCTCCGCCCGTCGGAGCCGCCGCGCTCTCGGTGTCCGAGCGTCCGCCCCCGGCTCCCGAGAGCGGACCGGCCGGAGGCCCCGCGGGCGGTTCGGCCCCGCTCTCCGGGCCCGGGCCGGGACCGGGCGAGCGCGGCGGACCGAACGGGCCCACCCACGTCGGCTCGTGGGGCTCGCCCGGACCGCTCTCCGGCGATCCGCCAGCTCCTGGCCCCGACCCGCCGTAGGGGGGCTCGCCGGCCGAGGACCGGGTCGGCGGGCCGGCGGACGATCCGTCCGGCCGCTCTCCGCTTCGCCGGTCGGGGCGGTCACTTCCCTGGTCGGGACGGTCGTCCCGCCGGCCGGGTCCGTCGTCAGGACCGTCGCCGGAATCGTCCGGGGTTGGCGGCAGAGAAGTCACGCGAAGTCCTCCAGGGCTGGTCTCCCCCGGCTCGCCTCCCCCGTCCGCCCCCCGGGTCTCATTCTCTGCTGGCCCCCTCGGCACCCCGCAACCGCTGGCCGACCGCTCCCGGATCACTCACCGGGAGCAGGACGAGCGCTCGCCGACGCCCGCCCGCTGACCCAAGCTGGAAGCAGACCCACCCCGGGAGACATCCGCCCGTCGGGAGGCAGCGTGCACCCGAGCGACCCGGCCCCGAACGGCGTACCGCCGCGCGACAGCACACCCGCGCACCACGTGCCACCGCGTGACGTACCGCCACGGCCGCCCGGCCGACCCGGAAGCCCGGCACTCCGCGTGCTCAGGCTCTGGGCCGACGCGCTGGCCGCCGCGGTGGCGCCACTCGTGGTCATGGTCGTGGTCGCGGCACTGGGGTTGTGGGCCGCAGGGGCGAACACACTGCCCGAGGGCGCCTTCCCCGCGGTGCTCGCCGCCACCGTGCTGCTGGCCGTCGGAGTGCCGCTCGACCTCACCGGCAACGCCGCCTTCGTCGCCGAGGCCCAGGGCGGGATCACCGGCCTGCCGCTGTCGGTGACCCTCGTCGGGGCGCTGGTGGCGGGTGCCGTCTTCCTCCAGCCACTGCGGCACCGGGCCCTGGTCGGACCCGCCGAACTGGCCGGACGCGCCGCCCGTACGGCGGTGCTCTGGCTGGCGCTGCTGCTCCTGGTCCGGCAGTACGCCCAACACACCTTCACCGTCCCGACCGGCGACTCGCTGCTCGACCAGTTGGGCAGCATCTTCGGCGGCGCGCCCACCGTGGGCTTCCGGGCCTCGCCGGGCGCGACCCTCGGCATCGGGCTGGCCTGGCTCTGCGGGGTCCTGCTGCTGGCCTTCCTGATCTCCCGGCGTGCACCGCTGCCCGCACGCCTGCTACGCATACACACCACCATCCGGCCCGCCGGACACGCCGTGCTGAGCCTGCTGACGGTGTACGTGCTGGTGGGCCTGGTCACCGGTCTGGTCTGCGCCGCCACCGGCGATCACCCCCGGGAGACCTTCGCGGTCCTGCTGCTCGCACTCCCCAACCTCGCCTGGATCGCGCTGGGCGTCGGCATCGGCGGCTCCTGGCACGGCCACTCCGCGGGCACCATCGGCCTGCCCGTCCCGCAACCGCTCGCCTCCGTGCTCCAGGCTTCCCGGAGCCGGGACGTCACCCTCGACCTCTCCTCGCTCGCCCAGCAGGACGGCCGCAGCTGGCTGCTGCTCGCGCTCGCGGTGATCCTGGTCCTGCTCACCGGTCTCGGCGCGGCGCTGCACTCCCCCGAGCGTCCCCCGCTCTGGCGGTGCGCGCTGAACCTGGCCGTCGCCCTGGCCCTCGCGATGCTGGCGATCGGACTGCTCACCACCGTCTCCGCCGAGCTCGGCCTGTCCCTGCTCGGTCTGCACAGTGGCACCGGCAGTCTCCATCTCAGCCCCGACCTGGCGCGCACCGTGGTGCTCGGCGCCCTGTGGGGCGCCGCCGCCGGCCTGCTCGGCGGTCTGCTGGCGCGAAGGGCGCCCCGCCCGCTCCAGCGCTCCTGAACCGCTGACCGTCGCCCCCGGCGCGCCGGAACCCGCTCCCGCACGTCCGATTCCGCTGCCCTGTCGGGGACCCGAGCGCTGTCAGGGTGTCGTCAAGGCGGGCGTACTTCGCGTAGGCCATGCGTCAAGGCCCGGTGCCGACCGGCTGCGTCGGGCATCCACTGGAACGGGCGGGCCGGAGCCGCCGGCGGTACTGCGGTCCGGGCCGCCGTGAGCCCGCAGCCACGTGTGGAAGGAAGCCCTCCGCCATGACCCAGGCCCAGGTCGACCCCGCCGCCCGGACCGCCCGTCGCCGCTCCCCGCACCCGGGTTTGCCGCTCGGCAGCCCATGGCCGGCCTCCGCCCGACCCGGGGCCGGCGGAGAGCTGCTGGTCGGCGGGGTCGGCCTGGCGGAGGCCGCCGACCGGTTCGGCACTCCGCTGTACGTGCTCGACGAGGAGGAGGTGCGCCGGCGTGCCCGGGCATACCGCACCGCCCTCCCGCAGGCGCAGGTGCTGTATGCGGCGAAGGCGTTCCTGTGCAGCGCGATGGCCGACTGGGTGTCCGAGGAGGGGCTCGGTCTGGACGTCTGCTCGGCCGGCGAACTGCGCCTCGCCGCCGCCACCGGTTTCCCGCCGCAGCGGATCCTGCTGCACGGCAACGCCAAGAGCCCCGAGGAACTGCGGCTCGCCCGGCGGATGCGGGTCGGCCGGATCGTCATCGACGGCCTGGCCGAGATCCCCCGGCTGGCCGCCCTCGCCATCGCGGACACGCCGCAGCAGGTGCTGGTCCGGGTCCTGCCGGACATCGCAGCCGGACACCACTCGGCTGTGCGCACCGGGGTGGCCGGGCAGAGGTTCGGGTTCCGGATCGACGGCGGGGACGGGGCCGAGGCGGTCGACCGGGTGCTCGCCCAGCCCAGCCTCCGCCTCACCGGCCTGCACTGCCACCTGGGCTCCCAGATCACCGAGGTCGAGCCCTATCTCGCCGCGCTGGACCGGCTGGTCGGACTGCTGGCGCGAATCCGCGACCGGCACGGCGCCGAACTGCCCGAACTCGACCTCGGCGGCGGCCACGGCGTGCGCTACCGCCCCGGCGACCGGGAACTGGACCTCGCCGACTTCGCCGCCCGGACCACCCGCCACCTCGCCGCCCGCTGTGCCGAGCACGGCCTCTCGGTGCCGCGTCTGATCGTCGAGCCGGGCCGGGCGATCGCCGCGCCGGCCGCCGTGGCCCTGTACCGGGTGCTCTCGGTGAAGCACGGCACCGACGGCCGCACCTTCGCCGCGGTGGACGGCGGGATGAGCGACAACCCTCGCCCGGCCCTGTACGGCTCCCCGTACGCCGTCCGCCTGGTCGGCCGGACCTCCGAGGCCCCGCCCGCCGTCATCGACGTGGTCGGCCGGCACTGCGAGGCCGGCGACGTCCTGGTCCGCGCGGCCGACCTCCCCGCCGACCTGCGCCCGGGCGACCTGCTGGCGGTTCCGGCCGCCGGTGCCTACCAGCTCTCGATGGCCTCCGGCTACAACCTGGTCGGCCGACCGGCGGTGGCCGCGGTCAGCGGCGGGCGGGCCCGACTGCTGATCCGCCGGGAGACCGTCGGGGACTTCCAGGCCCGCGAGGTGGGTCGCTGAACGCGACCGGACGCCCGAAGGAGCCGGGTGCGCCACGGCTCGCGATCACTGCGGGGGGCTGAAGACCGGCCTGGCCCAGGCGGGCGGCAGTGGGACGGGCGCGGGCTCGGGCAGGGTGGTGATGACCGGGACAGCGGCCCGGTCCCCCCTCTCGGCGGCCGCCCGAAGCGCCGCCACGAAGCCCAGACAGCTGTCGTAGCGCTCCTCGGGTGTCTTGGCGAGGGCCCTCGCGAGTACCGGGTCCAGCGCACGGGGCAGGTCGGGCCGCCGCGAGGTGAGCAGCGGCGCGGGATCGTGCAGATGCGCCCAGAGCAGCGCGAGGTCGTCGTCGCGCCGGAACGGCGGCGCGCCGGTCAGCGCCTCGAAGACCACGCAGCCCAGGCTGTAGAGGTCGCATCGCCCGTCCACCGGACGGCCGCTGATCTGCTCGGGGGCGACGTAGTCGAGGGTGCCGACGAACTGGCCGACACTGGTCAGCCCGCTGAGCGAGAGCGACTTCTTGGTGAGGCCGAAGTCGGTCAGGTAGGCGTGTTCGGGCCGTTCGGCGTCGGGCCCTTCGGCGATCAGTATGTTGCCGGGTTTGACGTCGCGGTGGACCAGGTCGTGGGCGTGCGCGGCGTCCAGCGCGGAGGCGATCTGGGCCGTGATCCGGGCCGTCTGCGGGACGGAGAGCCGGCCCTGGCGGTCCAGCAGGGCGCGCAGGTCGCGGCCGGCCACGTAGCGCATGGCGATGTAGAGCACGCCGTTCGCCTCGCCCGCCTCGTAGACGGGGACGATGTGCGGGTGGTCGATGGCGGCGGCGGCCCGTGACTCCCGGGCGAAGCGCTGCCGGAAGACGTCGTTGCGGGCCAGTTCGGGGGCGAGCAGCTTGATCGCGACCGGGCGGCCGAGGCGCAGGTCCTCCGCCTGGTAGACCACCGCCATGCCACCCCGGCCGATCCGCCGGCCGAGCCGGTACCCGGCGAGCCGGTGCCCGGTCAGGTCCTCGTACGCCGCGGTGCTCACCGGCTTCCCCTATCCCGGGGAGGGCGGCTCGACCGCGGCGTAGGTCTGCAGCCGGGTGCCGTCGCAGTAGTACCAGCGGCCGTCGTCGAGGTCGAGCAGCCAGGCGGACGGGCCGTCGATCACCACGCCGATCCGCAGCTCGCCGGACCGGCGGCGGAAGGTGTCCAGGTCGAGTTCGCCGGCGGCCAGCCGCTCCACCAGCTCGCGGTAGGCGGCGAGCGAGCGGGCCAGTGCGTCGAGCAGCGGCCGGGGGTCCCCGGTGGTGCCGAGCGGGCGGCCGGTTCCCGGCGGGCGGTGCGGGAGGGTGACCAGCAGCCGGCCGTCCACCCAGGCGCTCCAGCCGTTGGCGCAGACGATCCGGGCCCAGTCGCCGCTGGTGTCGGCGAGGCGGACGGGGAGTAGCGGGTCCAGCCGGGCGCTGGGCCTCGAGGCGTCGGGCCCGGCCCAGGTCGGCAGCCCGTCCTCGGGGACGACGTGGGTGGGCCTGAACCGGTGTGCGTCGTGGTCCGGACCGGTGCGGTGGTACGTGGTGCTCATCGGCGCCTCCTGTGGGCCGTCCGGCTAGCGCCGCATGATCGCGGGTTCCTGCCGCCGCAGCAGCCGCCCGACCAGGAGGCCGAAGATCAGCGAGAGCACCAGCAGCATTCCCAGGTCGAGCAGCCAGATGTCCGGGCTGTGGGCGAAGAGCGGGTCGGCGGTCAGGGCGCCGGGGACGATGTGGTGCATGTCGACGGTGGCGGACATTGCGGCGAACGCCCAGCGGGAGGGCACCAGCCAGGAGAGCTGGTTGAGCACCGGGACGGTGTGCAGCTCGAGCAGTGCGCCGCAGAAGACCACCTGGACGATGGCGACCAGCACCAGCAGCGGCATGGTCACCTCTTCCCGGCGGACCAGGGAAGAGATCACCAGGCCGAGCATCATGGCGGTGAAGGAGAGCAGCGCGGCAGCGATGGTGATCTCGGCGAGCGGTGGCAGTAGGACGCCGCTGCCGCCCTGCGGGCGCACCCGTACCCCGGCCAGGGCGACCAGGGTGAGCACCACGGACTGGACCACGGTGACGGTGCCGAGCACCGCGATCTTCGAACAGATGTACGCCGATCTGGACAGGCCGACGGCGCGTTCGCGCTGGTAGATGGCGCGTTCCTTGACGAGTTCGCGCACCGCGTTGGCCGCTCCGGTGAGCACCGCGCCGACGCAGAGGATCAGCAGGGCGCTGGTGGCGGTGGCCGGGGTGAGCCGGCTGCCCGCCAGAGCGCGGGCCATGGCGCCCATCACGAACGGCAGCGCGATCATGACGCCCAGGAAGGTCCGGTCGGTGGACAGGGCCGCGCCGTAGCGGCGGACCAGGGTGCCGAGCTGGGAGCGCCAGCCCTGCGGTGGCGGGGGCGCCGCCATCGACTCGGGGTGCGGCTCCGCCTTGCGCGGCCGGTTCATCGCGGCGGCGATGTAGCGGCGGTAGGCGCTGGATTCACGGTACTGGCCGGCCCAGTCACGGTCGGCCTCGGTCTCGAACGCCTCGAATGCCTCGGGCCAGTGCTGGTGGCCGAGGAAGTCCAGGGCCTCGGCTGGCGGGCCGTAGTAGGCGATCCGCCCGCCGGGGGCGAGTAGCAGCAGCCGGTCGCAGAGGCCCAGGCTGAGCACACTGTGGGTGACCACGATCACGGTGCGGCCGTCGTCGGCGAGCTCGCGCAACATCTGCATCACGGAGCGGTCCATACCGGGGTCGAGGCCCGAGGTGGGCTCGTCCAGAAAGAGCAGCGAGGGCTTGGTCAGCAGTTCCAGGGCGACGCTGACCCGCTTGCGCTGGCCGCCGGAGAGGCTGGCGATCACCTGGTCGGCCCGTTCACCCAGACCCAGTTCGGCGATCACCTTCTCGATCCGGGCCTCGCGCTCGGCGGGGTCGGTGTCGCCGGGGAAGCGCAACTCGGCGGCGTAGCCCAGGGCGCGCCGCACGGTGAGCTGGGTGTGCAGGATGTCGTCCTGCGGGACCAGGCCGATCCGGCTGCGCAGTTCGGCGTAGTCGTGGTAGAGGTCGCGGCCGTCGTAGCGGACGGTGCCGTGGTCGGCCGGGCGCAGCCCGGTGAGCGCGTTCAGCAGGGTCGACTTGCCGGAACCGCTGGGTCCGGCGACGGCCAACAGGCAGTCCTGGCCGACCGGGAAGCTGATGTGGTCGAGCAGCTGCCGGCCGCCGGCGACGGTGACCACCAGGTCCTCCACGTTGAGGTCGATGTCGCCGGTGTCGACGAACTCCTGGAGCTCGTCACCGACCAGACAGAGCATCGCGTGGCCGATGCCGATCAGGTCGCCGGACCCGACCTCGGCCCGGTGGACCGGCATGCCGTTGAGGTAGGTGCCGTTGTGGCTGTCGAGGTCGACGATCTCGTAACGGCCGTCGGGGGTGGCGTGCAGTTCGGCGTGGTGGCGGGAGACCGAGAGGTCGGGGACGACCAGGTCGTTGTCGCTCTCCCGCCCGATCCGGACGATCCGGACGGGCAGCTGCCGTACGACGGTGGGGGGCCGGGTGGAGCCGGTGATGGTGGAGAGTCCGGAGACAGCCGGGGCGGGTACGGCCCGCAGGACGGCCGTCGGTCCGTCCTCGGGGCTGCCGAAGCGCAGCGTGGTACCGGGCCCGACGTCGAGGTGCCGGACCCGGCGGCCGTCGGTGAAGGTGCCGTTGGTGCTGTCGGTGTCGTCGAGCGTCCAGTGGCCGTCATCGGTGTGGATCACCGCATGGTGCCAGGAGACCCTGGGGTCGTCGAGGACGATCTCTCCGGCGGGGTCGCGCCCGACGTGGTACTCACGGCTCGGGCTGATCACCTGCCAGTCGTCTGCGGTCTCCAGGACCAGCTGCGGCGCCGTGGACGCGACGGGTCGCTGTCCCATGCTCCCGATGCTAGACCTCCGTCCGGGTGGCCGCCGCTGGGCCGCCCGAGTGCCGCGGAGCGGGCCGTTCGGATCAGGGAGCACCTCGTTCGGGCGAGGCAGTGGGTGGTGTCGCTGCGGGGTGGCGAACCGCGTACCGGGGGAAGATAGGGCCATGAGCGAGCAGCAGCAGGGTCAGTCGCCGGCGGGCAGCACCGTCTCCTGGGCCACCTGGACCACCCAGGGGATCCTCTCCGGGCGGGGCGGGGTGCTCACCAAGGAGATCGGTGCGATCAGCGGAGACCTCACGGTGCACACCATGTGGATCGACGGGGAGGCCCGGCTGACGGTGCAGTACTCGGGCGCACTGGACTGGTTCACGGTCGAGGGCAGCCCGGTGCCGGCCACGGACGAGCGGACGGCGCGGGACGTCCACCAGGCGATGGTGAACGCGGTGAAGGCCGGGGGCGGGGCGCAGGCTCCGCAGTAGCGGTGCGCCGGGCCAGCGTCTGTCCGTCGGGTTCGGTGGCCGGTTCGGCGCGGGCCGGAAAGAAATCCTCGTCGAGGGGTGAGACTTTTCGGCGGGTCGGCGCGTAGAAGTTACCGGTGCCCGGTTCCCCGGGCGCCGGATCGGTGTGAAACGGACCGAACGGTCCCGCGATCATCTGACTGTCCGTCGGATGGTAGTTTTCGCCTCACGAAAAGCGGGGGCTTTCGGCCGTTCCGTACCGGTCTGTGGGGGCCTTGGATTCGCCGTGCCCAGCTTCGGTGCGGTGCGTCCGGGCTGCGCCTCGCCGTACCCGACGTATGGAGCGATCTTGCCTCTGCCCGCACGCCTGCACCGCCGCACGCTGCCGCTGGCCGCTGTGGCCCTCGCCGCCTCCGTGCTGGCCGGTTCCGCCCAGGCGGACACGCCTTCCCCGGCCGACCCGACGCTGGCGGCCGACCTCGACGCGATCCTCGCCAACCCCGTGATGGCGGGCGCCGAGACCGCCGTCCAGGTGGTCGACCTCAGCTCCGGCCAGGTGGTCTACCAGCACCAGGCCGACGCCTACCTCACCCCGGCGTCCACCATGAAGACCATCACCTCGGCCGCCGCGCTCGACCTGCTCGGCCCCGACTACAAGTTCACCACCGAGGTACGCACGGCCGGCACCCGCAAGGGTTCCGTGCTCAACGGCGACCTGGTGCTGCGCGGCGGCGGCGACCCCAGCCTGCTGCCGCAGGACCTGGACGACCTGGCCGCCAAGGTGGCTGCCGCCGGTGTCACCGAGGTCAAGGGCCGACTGCTGGCCGACGGCAGCCGGTACGACAACGTCCCGTTCGGCCCGGGCTGGGCCTGGGACGACGAGCCGTACTCCTACAGCCCGCAGATCTCCGGTCTGACCGTCGCCACCGACAACGAGTACGTGATGGACACCGTCAAGGTGACCGTCACCCCCGGCAAGGAGGGCGAGGCGGCCAAGGTCGACCTCTACCCGGCCGAGGCGCCGCTGAAGTTCAACGGCAAGATCACCACCGGCGCGGCCGGCAGCGCGCAGAGCGCGAACGTCGAGCGCCAGCGCGGCGTCAACGTGCTGAACCTGACCGGCAGCGTCCCGGCCGGCGGCTCCCCCGCGAGCTTCATCGCCACCGTCGAGGACCCGGCCCGTTACACCGGCCAGGTCTTCGCGGGCGCGCTGGCCCGGCACGGCGTCAAGGTCGGCAAGGGCGTGGCGGCCGCGACCGGCCAGGAGACCTCCACCGCGCTGGCCTCGCACGACTCGCACCCACTGGCCGAGCTGATGCCGCCGCTGTTGAAGCTCAGCAACAACGGCATCGCCGAGCACCTGACCAAGGAGATGGGCAAGGTCAAGGGCGGTGCCGGCACCTGGACCGCCGGTGTGAACCAGATCGGCGCCTTCCTCAAGGCCAACGGCCTGTCCAACCCGGCCGGCCGCCAGGTGGACGGCTCCGGTCTCTCCCGCTACGACCTGGTCACCGCGGGCAAGATGACCGGTCTGCTCAAGGTCGCCGCGGACAAGCCGTGGTTCAAGAGCTGGTACGAGGCGCTGCCGATCGCCGGCAACCCCGCCCGGATGGTCGGCGGCACCCTGGCGACCCGGATGGTGGGTACGCCCGCGGCCAACAACGTGCACGCCAAGACCGGTTCGATGAGCGGCGTGGACAACATCTCCGGCTACGCGACCGCGCCCGACGGCCGCAAGCTGGCGTTCACCGTGATGGTGAACAACTACGCGGGCGCCCGTCCGCGTGCCGCCCTGGACGCGGTAGCCGTCCGCCTCGCCGCCGGTCCGGCCAAGACCCCGGCCGCCAAGGTGGCGCCGCGCAACGCGCCCGCCCTCATGGCGCCTTCGGGCGATCTCCCCGCCGCCCCCGCCACCCGCTGGGACGACTGCGAGACCATCGGCCGTTGCTGACGCATTCGGTCAACCGGTGTGCCCGCTGAGGGAGTTGGCGCGCCGGACGAGAACAGCGCACCCGGGCCCGGTCGGCACTCGCCGGCCGGGCCCGGTCCGTTGGCGTCCCTCGGGCGGCCGGCGCTCCGGGAACAGCCGTCGTCGTCGGGCGGACTCACGGTGCACGCCGGCAGGCCCGCCCCTCGGCCCGTCCACCGGGCCGAGGGGGCGAGCTGCGATCACGTGGTCCGCGCCCGTCTGTTCACTCCTCGTCGCGCCGACGGGCCGACTCGGCGGCCTCGGCCGCGACCGAACCCGCGTGGACCAGCCGGTGGCCCAGTTCGATCAGGGCGCGGCCCGCGGCGAGTTCGTCGCCGATGACGGTGGCGGGTGGGTCATGGGCGCTGCGTCGGGCCTCGGCGTCGGCTTCCAGGATGTTCTGGCCGGTGTCCAGTTCGAGGTGGGCCTGGGTGAGGTCGCCGTCCTCGGTCAGCCTCAGGCGCATGCTCCACTCGGTGGTGTGCGGCGGTGCCTGCCGCTCGGCCCGGTCGCCGCTCACCGCCGGGTGTCTTCCGTCGGCTCGTCGAGGCGGTCGCCCTCGGCCTGCGACTCCTCCCACGCGTGCGCGGTCTGGTACGAGGTGATGCCCTCCTCCGGGTCCAGTGCCCGGATGTCCTCGCGCTCTTCCGTGGACTTGTCTGGGAACTTCTCCTGCATGTCGGCCATCGCGGGCTCCCTCTGCTCGAACCCGGCACCCCCCGACTGCACGCCGCGGCGCGCGGCCGACCGGGCAGCACGTGGCTCTTCTGCTACCAGCCTGCCCCTACCGCGCCGTACAGGCCACTCACCCTCCGCCCCCGGTGCCGGGATCCAGCTCGGCGAGCAGCGCGGGGTTGACGAGCTCGACGATCACCCGGACGTCCGCCGCGGCCACCGCCGGCCAGAGGACCTCGCGGGCCGCGCGGTAGCGGGCGGCGAGGCGCTCGCGGTCGGGAGCGGGCAGCCGCTCGGCGCGGGCCGGGACCGAGTTGTGCGCATTGTCGGCGATCTTGAGCAGGGTGGCCGAATAGTCGGTGGTGATCTGCCGGAGCATGGCCTGGTAGGCCGCACCGGGGGCCTTGGTCACCCGGCGGACGGTCTCGACCACGCCGAACGGCACGCCGGCGCACAGCAGGTCGTCGGCGCCGAGGTCGGTGTCCTCCAGGACGTCGTGCAGCAGACCCGCCATCTGCAGGCCGACACCGAACGGGGCGAGCCCGGCTGAGACCGCACGCAGATGCCCGAGGTAGGGTTCGCCGATCCTGTCCAGCTGCCCGGCGTGCGCGTCGGCTGCCAGGGCCTCGACCTCGGCAAGGGTCAGCACGGGCACGGCGGTTCCTCCGGGGGAGCAATCGGCGATCAGTTGACTTGCAATATAGTCGAGTTGTCGAATCAGGAGAGGAACCGCCGGGTCGTGCAGGTGAGACCGATCTCCCCCGAACGTCTGATCGACCTGCTCGCCGAGCGGATCGACACCCACCCGGCCGGGACGGACGGCCGCAGGCTGCGGATCGCCATCGACGGAGCGCCGGCAGCCCGTCCCGGCGAGCTGGCCGACTCCCTGGTCGAACCGCTGCGGCTGCGCGGCCGCCCGGTGCTCCGGGTCTCGGCCGGTGACTTCCTCCGCCCGGCCTCGCTGCGCCTGGAGTACGGCCGCCACGACCCGGACGCCTACCACGACCTCTGGCTGGACGACGGCGCACTCCTGCGCGAGGTGCTCGATCCGCTGGAGCCCGGCGGGAGCGCACGCGTCCTTCCCTCGCTCCGGGACGCCGCCACTGACCGGTCCACCCGCGCGCCGTACACCGAACTCCCGCCCGGCGGCGTGCTGTTGCTGGACGGAGCGCTGCTCATCGGCCGCTGGCTGCCGTTCGAGCTGACGGTGCACCTCGCGCTCACCCCGGCCGCGCTGGCCCGCCGGACTCTGCCGCAGGAGCGGTGGACGCTCCCGGCCTTCGCCCGCTACGAGGCCGAGACCGGCCCGTCCGAACTGGCCGACCTCACGGTGCGCGCCGACGACCCGCGCCATCCGGCACTCGTACTGCCCTGACGCCGCCGCCCGGTCAGCCTGCCGGGGAGGGGCCGCGCTGGCAGCGCGGGCACCAGAAGGCCGGCCGGTCGCGGCCCCGGTCCGATGCGTGCGGGGCGGTGCGGATCGGCGTACCGCAGCGCAGACAGGGACGGCGGGCGCGGCCGTAGACGAAGTTCCGGCGGTCGGGGCGCGCCTCGCCGGTGGTGGGATGGCCCGGCCGGAGCCTGTTGGCCTCCAGGAGTTGGTGGGCGCGGGCGAGCACCCGGTCCAGGACGGCAACCCCGCCGAGCGGGGTCCAGGGGGTGACCCCGGCCAGGAAGCAGAGCTCGTTGGCGTAGACGTTCCCGATGCCGGCCAGCTTCCGCTGGTCCAATAGTGCCTCGGCGAGCGGGAGTTCGGGCTGCTCGCCGAGCCTGCGCAGCGCCTCGGCGAGATCCCAGTCCGGCCCGAGCAGATCGGGGCCGAGGTGTCCGACGACGCGCTGTTCCTCGGCGGTACGCAGCAGTTCGACGACCGGGAGCCGGTACCCGACGGCGGTGTGCTCGTCCGTCGCGAGGACGGCGCGGATCTGGTGGGCGGGGCCTCCGTGCCAGCGTTCGCCGGTCCGGTAGAGCTCCCAGCTGCCGTCCATCCGCAGGTGGGTGTGCAGGGTGAGGCCGCCGTCGAAGCGAATCAGCAGGTGCTTGCCGCGCGGGACGACCTCCAGCACCCGCCGCCCGCGCAGGTCTGCGGTGGCGTGGGCCGGCACCCGCAGGTCCGCACCCGTCAGCAGCCGGCCGGCCAGGGCCTGGCGCAGCCGGGTGGCGGTTCGGTAGACGGTGTCTCCTTCGGGCACAGGTTCCATGATGCCGTGCGCCCGGGCGCACACCGACCGGGTGCCGCCCGCGCGGCTGCCGGGTGTGCCGAGTGTTACGAAGCCCTGACGTCCGGCCGGGGCACAGGGACGGGGGCGGGCCGGACGGCTAGCTTCGCCGGCATGGAGATTCTGGTCACCGGCGGTGCCGGGTTCATCGGGTCGGCGGTGGTGGCGCGGCTCGTCGCGGCCGGCCACGCGGTACGGGTGCTGGACGCGCTGCTGCCCGCCGTGCATCCGTCCGGGCGGGAGCCGGCGTGGCCGGCCGGGGTGGAGTTCGTCCGGGGCGACGTGCGCGACCGGGCGGTGGTGGAGCGGGCGCTGTCCGGCGTGGACGCGGTCTGCCACCAAGCGGCGGTGGTGGGCCTCGGGCTCGACCTGGACGACGCGCCCGACTACGTGAGCTGCAACGACCTCGGCACGGCCGTGCTGCTGGCGGCGATGGCACGCGGCGGGGTACGGGATCTGGTGCTGGCCGGGTCGATGGTGGTGTACGGCGAGGGGCGCTACCGCTGCGCCGTGCACGGGGACGTGGCACCGGGCCCACGGCGGATCGCCGACCTGGACGCGGGGAGCTTCGAGCCGCCGTGCCCGCACTGCGGCCGGCCGCTGGCACCGGGCCTGGTCGGCGAGGAGGCGCCGACGGATCCGCGCAACGTGTACGCGGCGACCAAGCTGGCTCAGGAGCATCTGGCGGCAGCCTGGGCGCGCGCCTGCGGTGGCCGTGTTCTCACGCTCCGCTACCACAACGTGTACGGGCCGGGGATGCCCCGCGACACACCGTACGCGGGGGTCGCCTCGCTGTTCCGCTCGGCGCTGGCCAGGGGCGAGGCTCCCCGGGTGTTCGAGGACGGCGCCCAGCGGCGCGACTTCGTCCACGTCGCCGACGTGGCCTCGGCCAACCTCGCGGCGCTGGCGGCGGTCGGCGACCGCCCGGCGGGCAGCGCCCGGGTGTTCAACGTCGGCAGCGGCGCCGTTCACACGGTCGGCGAGATGGCCGAGGCGCTGGCCACGGCCTACGGCGGCCCGCGCCCGGTGGTGACCGGCGAGTACCGGCTGGGCGACGTCCGGCACGTGACGGCGGACTCGACCCGCCTCCGGGACGAACTCGGCTGGCGGCCGACGGTCGGCTTCGCGGACGGCATGGCGCGGTTCGCGGCTGCGCCGCTGCGGGGGCGGTGAGCCCTGCTCGGCGCCCGTCCTCGCGGCACGGCCCGTCCCTTCGCCGTCGCGGACCGGTGGAGGTGCCGCCGCCCCGCGGCTCGACGGTGGTGCCGCCACCGGGTCGGATCATCAGTCCAGACTGCACAGCAAGACTGGACAGTTTGGCCTGAAGGTTTTAGCGTGGAGGCATGGAACAGAGCAGCGGGAACATCTCCGAATCGGCCGCCCGCGCGGCAGGAGAGCTGCGCGTGGTGTTCACCAGACTGCGCCGACGGCTCTGGGAGGTCGCCGACACCCAGGACCTCACGCCCTCCCAGCTGTCCGCGCTCAGCCGGCTGTCCAAGGACGGGCCGATGTCGGCCAGCGAACTGGCGGCCGCCGAGCGGGTCCGGCCTCAGTCGACGGCGGCCACCCTCGCGGTGCTCGACCAGCGCGGACTGATCCAGCGGCACCCCGACCCGGAGGACGGCCGCCGCCAGCTGGTCACCCTCACCGAGCTCGGCCGCGAGTACGTCGCGGGCAGCCGGCAGGCCCGGGAGGAGTGGCTGGCACGGGCGCTCCAGGACCACTGCACGGAGGACGAGCGCCGCACCGTGATCGAGGCACTGACCCTGCTGGATCGGCTCGCCCAGTCATGACCTCGCTCACCGCGCGCCTGAGCCGATCGCTGCGCCGCCCTCCGGAGGACGGCGGGCGGGAGACCCGGCAGGACCGGCCCGAGGGCTTCAACCGCAAGCTGATCGCCCCGATGCTCCTCGGTTCGGTGCTGAACCCGGTCAACTCCTCGATGATCGCGGTGGCCCTGATACCGATCGGGACCGCCTTCGGGATGCCCCCGTCGCAGACCGCATGGCTGGTCTCCGCGCTCTACCTGGCCACCGCCGTCGGCCAGCCCGTGGTCGGGCGGCTGGTGGACACCTACGGACCCCGCCGCCTCTATCTGATCGGGACGTCGCTGGTGGGGATCGCCGGACTCCTCGGCGCCCTGGCCCCCTCACTCGGCTTCCTGATCGCCGCCCGGGTACTGCTCGGCTTCGGCACCTCGGCCGCCTACCCGGCCTCGATGCACCTCACCCGCAGCGAAGCCAGACGCACCGGCGGGGACAGCCCGGCCGGCGTGCTGACCGCGCTCGCGATCGCCAACCAGACCGTCGCCGTCATCGGCCCCACCCTCGGCGGACTGCTGATCGGCGCGGGCGGCTGGCGCACCATGTTCACGGTCAACATCCCGCTGTCGCTGGCCTGCCTGGTCCTCGGCACCCTGCGCCTGCCGCGGCACCCCGCCCCGGACCGTGAACAGACCTCCGCCACCGGCCGGGTGGACCTCGCGGGCATGGCGCTGTTCGCGGCGATGCTCGTCTCGCTGATGCTGTTCCTGATGAGCCCCCGGCTCGCCCGCTGGTACCTTCCGGTGCTCGCCGCCGTCGCCACCACCGGCTTCGCGGTACGGGAGCTTCGCGTACCGGAACCGTTCATCGACCTGCGGGTGCTCGGCGGCAACGGACCCATGCTGGCCACCTTCGTCCGCCAACTGCTGAGCTACACCGCGGCGTATGCGTTCATGTACGGCTTCACCCCCTGGCTGGAGGAGGGCCGGGGACTGAACGCGTCGGTCGCCGGACTCGTCCTGCTGCCGCTGTCGCTGAGTGCACTGCTGGTCTCCGGCGCCACCGGCCGCCGCAGCGAGATCCGGGGCAAGCTCGTGGCCGGCGGTCTCTTCCAGATCGCTGCCTGCGCCGCGCTGTTGCTGGTCGACTCGGGGAGCTCCCTCTGGCTGCTCGTCGCCGTCGGCGTGCTCATGGGCATCCCCCAGGGCCTGAACGGCCTCGCCAACCAGAACGCCCTCTACCACCAGGCGGATCCCGCCCGGATCGGCTCCGCCGCCGGGCTGCTGCGCACCTTCATGTACCTCGGTGCCATGACCGCCTCGGCCGCCACCGCCGCCTTCTTCGGCGAGGGCGCCCGGACGGGCGGGCTGCACGGGCTGGCGCTGTTCATGCTCGCCGGTGCCGTCCTGCTGCTGGCCGTGACCCTGCTGGACCGCTCACTGCACCGGGTCGGCCTGGTGACGGCGCGAGCGCGGGCGTAGGTCCGAGCGTGGGCGCCGACTCAGGCACGGCGGTCAACACGAGCACCTGCACCGCCACCTGTCACGAACTCCCTTTTCCGTACGGATCGTTCACCTATGAAAGGGCACACCCATGGCTCTCACCGCACTCGACCCGAGCACCGCGCTGGTCCTCATCGACCTGCAGCACGGGATCACCGCTCTGCCGACCGTCCCGTACACCACTCCCGAGGTGGTGGCCCGCTCGGTCGAACTGGCCGACGCCTTCCGCGCCCACGGCGCTCCGGTCGTCCTGGTACGGGTGACCGCCGCCGCCGACGGCTCGGACGCCGTACCCGGCCGCACCGAAGCCCCGCGCCACTCCGGCGGCCTGCCCGAGGGCTGGGACGTCATCGTCGGCGACCTGGCCGGCCACCCCGGGGACATCACCGTGACCAAGCGCAACTGGGGTGCGTTCCACGGCACCGACCTCGACCTGCAGCTACGCCGCCGCGGTGTCACCCAGATCGTGCTGGCCGGCATCGCCACCAGCATCGGCGTGGAATCCACCGCCCGGGCCGCGCACGAACACGCCTACCACGTCACCCTGGCGACCGACGCGATGGCCGACATGGATCTGGAGGCGCACCGCAACTCCGTCGAGCGGATCTTCCCCCGGCTCGGCGAGACCGGTACCACCGCCGAGATCCTGGAGCTGCTGGCCAAGACCCGCGCCTGACCTCGCCCCGCAAACCGCCGCTGCCGCCGCATCCGCCGGGCCGCCGACTCCGGTCCGGCGGATGCGGCGGCCCCACGCGAGCCGGGAACGGCTGGACACGGCCGGGTACGGCCACCACGCTAGGGCCCCGGTCGGGTCATCCGAGGTCGGGTCATCCAGGGATGAACATGCAGCCCAGCAGCCCCGCCTGCCTCTCCACTGCCGCGTGCCACAGGGGCACAACGCCGTCCAGCATCGTCGCAGCCTCCCCCGGGTCACCGTCGCCGCTGTCGCACAGCCACTCCACCGCGCGCTGTCGGGCCTCGCGGCGCTGCTCCGCCGTCAGCTCCAGCGCCGCGACCACGTCCGGCAGGGTCTCGCGCACCTGCTGCGAGGTCAGGACCATGTCACCGAACCAGCCCGGCAGCAGGGCGAACCGGCGTGGCCCCAGGCCGTGGGCCAGCGCGGCCACCGGGAATCCCTTCCGGCAGCCCGGGGCGAGCGCCAGGTGCCGCCAGTCGGCGGGGATCCGGTCCAGGGCCGCGTAGATCTCCTCGCAGTGCTCGTCCAACGGGCAGGCGCTGGAAAGCTCCTGGAACGCCTCGCTGTCGGCGTCCAGCGCCATCGACGGCCCCGACCCGCGACGGCGCAGCGCACGCAGGCCGCCGACCCGCTCGGGTGCGGCGCTCCAGCGCCGCCACAGCTCCTGGGTGCGGGCGAGCTCGCGCTGCCCGTCGATGTGCGGCCCCAGCACGGGCGCCACGTCGTCCACCACCTCGTCCGGCACCGCCGCCAGGACCCACATCCCGAGAAAACTCACCGCACCTCCCGGCCCTCCGTCATCGGGAACGCTAGCGGGCGGCACCGACACCAGCGGCGGCGCCCGGTCGCCAGCCCGGTCCACCGCCGCACGCCCCGACCCGTCCTGCCACACCAACTCCTTTGCACACCAGCCTGGTTGGGATCTGCCGCCAGGACTCCCGCCTCATTGGCGGGCTGTTCGCGACGGCCAGGATCCGCACTGTCACCGAACGGCTGACGGTGCGGAAGAATGGTCCGGAACAGCACGGACGGGAGGAGTCGGCATGACGAGCGAGGGCCGGCCGGTCACCTTGCAGGGGCTGGCCGACGAACTGGGAGTGCACGTCTCCACGGTCTCGCGGGTGTTGAACGGCCGCGACGGGGAGCCGGGCCGCGCGGCGTCGGGTGACACGGCGCGCCGGATCCGGGAGTTGGCCGATCTTCGCGGGTACCGGCGCAACCCGTACGCCGCCAGCCTCCGCACCCGGCGCAGCAACCTGGTCGGGGTGCTCGTCCCCCGGCTGTCGGAGCTGGTGATGGCCACCGTCTACGAGGGCGTGGAGGAGGAGGCGACGGCACACGGCCTGTCCACGTTCGTCACCAACACCTACGACGATCCGGCGGTGCAGCGCGAGCGGATCGCCATGGTGCTGGCCCGGCGGGTGGACGGGCTGGTGATCGGTGACGCCCATCTGGACGGTGCGGTGCTGGACGACCCGGCACTGCGCGGCACTTCGCTGGTGCTGGTCAACCGGCGGGACGGGCGCGCCGCGCACCCGGCGGTGACCTGTGACGACGTGTTCGGCGGGCGGCTGGTCGCGGAGCACTTCCTGGCGCTCGGGCACCGGGACGTGGCCGTGGTGGCCGGTCCTCCGTTCGCGAGCACCGGCGTGGACCGGACCGCCGGATTCGTCGAGCGCTACCGGGAGGCAGGACTGCCGCTGCCTCCGCACCGGATCCGGCTGTCGGGGTTCGACACCGCGGGCGGTCGGCAGGCCGCCGAGGAACTGCTGCGCGGCCCCGACCGCCCGACGGCTCTCTTCGCGGTGAACGACTTCGCGGCGATCGGTGCCGCCGGAGCCGCCCGCGACCTGGGCCTGCGGCTGGGCACGGACCTGGCCTTGGCGGGCTTCAACGACATTGCGCTCGCCGCCGAATTGCCGGTGTCGCTGACCAGCGTCCGGTCGCCGTCCGCGGAGCTGGGCCGGCTGGCGATGCGGCAGTTGCTGTGCCTGATCGACGGGAAGCCGGCCGAGTCGCAGCAGTTGCGGCCGGTGCTGATGGCCAGGGCCTCGACGGGTGCGCCGGTCGGGCCGCCGCTCGGCTGAGCGGCGGCCCGACCGGACGCGGCACGACGGGAACGGCGACTACGGGAACGACCGCTTGAGGGCCGTTCGCATCACGCCGGCACTACCCGGCGCCACCCGGCCCTTCAACGACGGTTGAACCAGGCCGCCGCGTCAGCCGAGGCGAACTGCCGGATCACGGCGGCCCCGACGGCGATACCCACGAGCGAAGGCATCGCGCCACCCGAGAACAGGGCGATCAGCGAGCTGAGGATACCGACCGCTTCGAGCCCGATGACGGTCGGCCGGACCCAGGCCGCCCGCCGCACCACCAGCACGCCGCACACGGCTAACAGCAGGCCGATCACCACCGAGACGACACCGATGGTGCGCAGCAGGCCGCTGCCGTACCGCTCCCCGACGCCGTGCTCGTCGAACGTGGCCGCGCTACTGAACAGCACCCAGCCGACCAGCAGATTGACGACCGCCTGGAACCAGATCACCCCCGTCGCGATCTTGAGTCCTCGTGGCATCCGCCCGGCCGTCCCGGGTCCCGCCGCCGTCTGTTCCGCCATTCCGACCTCCGTGAAGGACTGGTTCGTCACAGGCGCACGCGGGCCCTCCGGGTCGTGACACCCGGCCTCCTCCGAGAAGGCCTCGGCGCGCGCGTGTCGCCGATTATGTCCTACCCAAACCATTGCACCAATCGTTTGGGTAAAACTGCGTCAGGCAATCTCAGCCCGATGGCACCGGCGACCCAGCACCGAACGTCCGCCCCGCCACGAGCTGCGGAGGCAAGCGTTCCTCGGCGCCGCGATGCGCGAACCGAGGCTCGACAAGGACCGTCCGCACCGGCACAGTTGCAACCTGGCGCGGTATCAACTGCGGTCACCCGAAGACATGCTCGCGGCTTCGCCCCCGCGCTGTGGGTGGTACCTGATCGAACCAGGTCACCTGAGACTGCAGGCGAATCGGACCTGTCGCGCCGTACGGCATCGATCCCGCCGCAGCGGAACGGCTGGAGACGGGTGCGGGATGGGCTTGGCGGTGGACTGCGACGTGGAAGACGGCGGGGCGGAGGTGATCTGTCCGGCTCAGGATCTGGCCGGAGCCCTTGACCGGGCCCCGGCCGGCCTCCCAGACCGCGGACTTGCACGACCTTTCTGACACGCTCAGGCGGGCTGGCC
This sequence comes from Kitasatospora cystarginea, assembly GCF_039533515.1. NCBI lineage: Bacteria > Bacillati > Actinomycetota > Actinomycetes > Kitasatosporales > Streptomycetaceae > Kitasatospora > Kitasatospora cystarginea. Next base: position 263,613 of record NZ_BAAATR010000007.1, read on the forward strand.
GGGTTCTACATCGGGTGGCGGAGTTTCTTCAGGAGAGTTGAGCGCGGTTGGCCGCGCTGAGGGCGGCGAGGGCGGTCAGTGTCGGGTGGTAGGCGCGGTCGAAGAAGTCCGCCTCCGGGGCGAAGTGGGCGCCGGGGACGATGCAGCCGGTCGCGAGGGCGGTCCGGGAGAGGGTGTTGAGCACCTGCTGATGGTGCGGATTGAGGGGCAGGCCACACCAGAGGGCGGCTGCGGTCAGTTCTGCGGCGACGTCGAGATCGCCCAACTGTAGGCGGGCGGCCGCGGCGGGGCCGAGGGTGTGGGTGAGCCAGGCGGCGTGACGGGCGGGCCAGGGTGGGGTGCGGTGACCGAAGCGGGTGGCGAGGAAGCAGGCGTGGGTGACGTCGTAGAGGGCTGGGCGGGCTGCGGCACCGAGGGCGGGGGCGGACGGGTATCGGCGCATCAACGCCTCAAGCCTTCGTGTCATTTGCGGGCCGTAGTCGCGGATACCGGCGAGGTCGGTCGCGATGGCGTGGTCCAGATCGGGGCCGGGATTGCTGCGGGGCGGCATCGCGAAAACGGATCTGACGATGTCGTGCGACCTGAACCGGCGGCCGGTGATGCGCTCGATGGCAATGAAGACGAGCAGTGCCGCTTTGAAATTATGGCTTTCAGCTGCTCCGGATGCGATTATCCCGGGAAGCGCCTGGTCGGCGGGGAGAAGCAGCTCCCGACATTTCTCGGAGACGAGGCGAGCCCAGGTGCCGTTAGCTGGCGGACGCGGGCCCGTTACTCCGAACAGGACGATGGATAGTTCGCAGGCCGGCCGGATCTTGATGGACCATTCTGCAGCTGAGCCAGCGATCCCGGATGGGAAGAAGTGGCCAAGGTGTGACTCAATCCATTCACACAGTGCCTGCTCGGCTTCGATCTGAGCCAACGGGACCCTGCGCTTCCTTCAAAGTGGGGACTCAGGGGCTGATACCTCGACCTTCGACACCGGGAACGGTTTCCTGTGACTTTCCCTCGATTGGCGGAGTTACGGGGAAGGCGACATGGGCAATGATTAGTGATTAGCATACGAATCTACTCTGCCACAAATTGGCGGAAAGGCGGTTGATCAGCCATGGGGAACCAGACTGGCGAGGCTACGGCGACCGAGCGGAGCTGCCCGGTGTATGTGGTCAACAACACCGGAGGCACCCTGAGCGAGATCACCTTTACTCACCGGTACGACGGTGACTACAAGGTGAGCAAAACCTTCACAAATCTCGCGAACGGCAGCAAGGAGTACGCGTTCGACGCGAAGTACCGTACGGGATTCGTGACGACAGGGCACGACTACTGGTGGGTGAGCTTCAAGGCCGACGGCCATGTGTTCGCCTGCAAGGACAACTTCTACTGCTACCTGATGGCAGATGACGACGGCAAGGACGTGCTACTTAAGGTCACGATGAACAATTTCCATGTCGCCTGTCCGGTGTCGACCAGCTGCGACGTGGCCATCAACCAGGTCGGCTAGAGCCGGCTGCGAGCAAGGCGGCGCCACGGGCCGACCCGGTGGCGCCGCCTTGTTCGGTGTTTCGGCGGCAGAGACGGGGTGTCGTGTCGTCGCTTCGGTGGAGGTTCCGGGATGCCGTCGGTGATGGGGTTGCTGGAGGAGCGTGAACGCGCCGCTCGGCGGCGGGTGGAGACCCTTCAGGCCGAGCTGCGGCAGGCGGAAGCCGGTTGGAGCGGTTCGTGATCGCCCGTGAGGCGGTGGCCGAGGTCCTGGCTGAACCTCGCCGACAGCCGCTGCCGGGCCCGCTTCGACAGGCCATGGGCGAGCGCTCTCCCCGGCACGATCATTTCGGGTGTCCATCGAGGCCGTCCTGCGACCGTCACCCACTCCTGCGGGCCGTACCGGACGGTGCACTAGCCACGCCCGAGCAGCCAGCCCGCCACCGAGAGCGTCCCCATCGACAGCAGGGTCGAGAACATCACCGAGTCACGGGCCAGGGCGGCGTTCAGGCCGTACTCGCGGGCGTAGATGAAGACGTTCTGCGCGGTGGGCAGCGCGGAGCAGACCACCACCGCCAGCAGCTGGTGCGGGGGGAGGTGCAGCACCAGGCTGCCCACGGCGAGCGCGACCAGCGGTTGTACCAGCGTCTTGGTGGCGACGGTGAGACCCAGTTCGGCGCGCTGCGCCGAACTGCCGGCCGGCCGCCGGGCGTGCAGCGACATCCCGAGGGTAATCAGCGCGGTCGGCACGCCCGCGCTGCCCAGGACGTCGCAGGAGTGCCCCAGGGTGGGCGGCAGATGCCAGCCGGCGGCGGAGGCGAGCGCCCCGAGCCCGGCGGCCAGGACGATCGGATTGCGCAGCGGCACCGCCAGCAGCCGGGACGCCCGTCCGACCCGTTCCCCTGCGGCGTCACCGCCCTCGCCGGCGGCACCACCGCCCTTGCCGGCCCCGGCATCCAGCAACGTCAGGACCACCGGGGTGACCACCAGCACCTGGAAGACCAGCACCGGCGCGATGAACGAGGCGTCACCCAGCACCTGCAGGGCCACCGGGATACCCAGGTTCGCGGAGTTGACGTACCCGGACGCCATCCCCGCTATGGTCAGGTCGGCCAGACCCCGGCCGAACCACCACCGGGCGGCGGCGGCCCCGAGCAGCGAGGCCACGGCGGTTCCGGCCACGAAGGCGAGCATGGACGTGTTCGCGAAGCTGTCCAGCGGCGTCCGGGAGATCATCGTGAACAGCGCGGCGGGCATGGCCACGTGGAAGACGAAGCGACCGAGTACAACCTCCGCCTGCTCTCCCAACAGGCCCGTGCGGCCTACCAGATAGCCGACGGCGGTCAGTGACCAGATGGGGACGAAGGCGGCGAGCAGGGGGTGCAGGGTGTGCATGGATCCTCGACTGGTCCTGGGCGGTCTGCTCGATCCGGTAGATCTGCTCGATCGCTCTCTCGGGTGCTGCAGATGCCCGGGATCTCCGGGCTCTCCGGCCGCTCCGCAGTCAATCAGGCCCCGCCGACCGCCGTTCAACCGGCTGTCGCCACGCCGAACTCCATGGCTGACACATCGTCAGGCCCACGGTGTCGTCGGGGCGTTCTCTCGGCACGACCGGAACGGCCGGCGGGGATCGACCGCCACCGGGCCGCGCCCCCGGGCGGGTACGGTGAGCAGGTGAGCGAAGCATCCCGGACCGAGACCGACGACCAGGGCACCGCCGTACGACTCGGGCCGGTACGGCAGGTGGTGTCGCTGGTGCCCTCGCTGACCGAGGCCCTGGCCGCCACCGGGCCGGGGCTGCTGGTCGGTGCGACCGAGTGGTGCACCCACCCGGCCGGGCTCGCGGTGGAACGGATCGGCGGCACCAAGAATCCGGACGTGGCACGCATCATCGAACTGGGACCGGACCTGGTGGTGGCCAACGAGGAGGAGAACCGCGCGCCCGATCTGGCGGCGCTGCGGGCCGCCGGGATCCCGGTCTGGGTGACCGAGGTCCGTACCCTGCCGCAAGCGCTGTCCTCGCTGGACCGGCTGCTCACCGTCGCCTGCCGACTGCCGCACCCCGCCTGGCTGGACGCGGCCGGGGCGGCCTGGGAGGCGGTGGAGGAGCCGCTGACGCGCCTGCGGGCCGTGGTGCCCGTCTGGCGGCGGCCCTGGATGGTGCTCGGCCGGGACACCTTCGCCGGGGACCTGCTGCGCCGGCTCGGTGTGGACGTCATCCACGCCGACCACGCGGAGCGCTACCCCGCCATCCCCATCGCCGAGTTGCTGGCCGCCGGCCCCCAACTCGCCGTACTGCCCGACGAACCGTACCGCTTCACCGCCACCGACGGCCCCGAAGCCTTCCCGGGCACCCCGTGCGCCCTGGTCAGCGGCCGCCATCTCACCTGGTACGGCCCCTCACTGGCCGAGGCGCCCGCCGTCCTCACCGCCCAACTCCGCACCGCACCGGGGGGACGCCCCTGCCCGGACCGCGAGGCGTAGCGACACCAAGCCCACGGGCGCCGCCACCGCGCCCATCGGGACTCACGACGACCGGCAACCGAACCTGTTGTCGTCACGGCCGGTCGGATCGAATCAAGAACCCATAAGACACAAGTCAGCAGGCTGATCCCATGAGGACGAAATCTCGCTATAGCCGCAGCCAAAAGTTCATTCGCTTCAGCCGCGCCCCGATCGAACGATCGCACACCAATCACATCCACATCTCCGTGGAAGTCGTGCCCGATGCCCGCCCGCGCGGCAGGACCGAGTCGGTAGCGAACTCTTACGTCCGCCTGACACCAGGGCGGAGAGGATAGGAGCGCAGCCCATGTGCAGGTCGCGATGGCCACTTGACCGCAGGCCGGGACCGAAGCGGGCAGGACGGCTGCCGTACGGCCCCGCGTGCACCATCCAGGCAGGCCGCGGGCGGAACGATCACCACCCGCCGCCCGGCTCTCTCGAAAGGCAGCTCATGAACCCGTCGTCTCCGGCGCGCGAGACGCCCAACGCACCCACCGGGGACGGCAGGTCTGCGTCAGGCTCGTTCAAAGGCACCCCTCCGTCGGCTCGCCGGCCCGCTCGTGCCGTGTCCCTGCCCGACGACGGCGTGCCCGCCCGACTGCCCTTCCGCCCGACCATCCGGATCAGGCTCACCCTGCTCTACGGCGGGATGTTCCTGATGGCGGGCGTGGTTCTGCTGGTGCTGATGTACTTCTTCGTGCGCCAGGCCATGCGCGACGCCGCGCTGCCGCCCATGACGATCGGCCCGGGTGTGCAGATCGTCACCCCGGACGGCTACACCGTCTCGAACGGCAACTTCAACCAGTGGCTCGATCACTACGAGGCCACCCGCATCGACGCGGCCCTGAACACCCTGCTGCGCAAGTCGCTCACGGTGCTGGTGTGCCTGGCGGTGATCGCCTTCATGGTCGGTTACGCGATGGCCGGCCGGGTATTGCGTCCGCTGGGGC